>CAZWDE010000033.1:0-15774 GCA_964632555.1 uncultured Limibaculum sp. | reverse complement strand
CCTTGCCCATCTGCCCGGGCTCGGTCGTGAGGCGCTGTTCGACGCCGAGCATTTCTTCGACGGCTGGAAGGCCAACCGCGCCTATGCCCTCGCGGCCCTCGAAGCCGCGGCCGACGGCGGCGCGGCGTGGCTCGTGCTCTGCGACACGAATGGCGGGACCCTCCCATACGAGATCGGCGAGATCGTGAGCGATGTGGCGTCGGCCCTGCCGGGCGCGCGCCTCGGCATTCACACCCACAACGACACTGAACAGGCGGTCGCCGGGACCTTCGCGGCCGTCGAGGCGGGCGCACGGCAGATCCAAGGCACGTTGAACGGCCTCGGCGAGCGCTGCGGGAACGCCAATCTCTGCGCGATCATTCCAACGCTCGTGCTGAAGCAGCGCTATGCAAGCCGCTTCGAGACCGGCGTCGGCGCCGACAAGCTCGCGGATCTGCGGCGCGTCTCGGTGATGCTCGACGAGATCCTCAACCGCGCGCCCGACCGCCACGCCGCCTATGTCGGCTCGGCCGCCTTCGCCCATAAGGCCGGGCTCCACGCATCCGCGATCGTCAAGGACCCCGCGACCTACGAGCACGTCGCGCCGGAGGCTGTCGGCAACGCCCGGATCGTGCCGATGTCGAACCAGGCGGGGCGCTCGAACCTGCTGCGACGGCTCGCGGAGGCGGGGCTCGATGTGGCCCGCGACGACCCCCGGCTCGGCACGCTGCTCGCCGAGGTCAAGGCGCGCGAGGACACCGGCTGGGCCTACGACCAGGCGGAGGCCTCCTTCGAGCTCCTGGCCCGGCGACATTTGGGGCAGTTGCCCGCCTTCTTCGAAGTCGACCGCTACCGCGTCTCGGTCGAGCGCCGCTTCGACGCGACCGGCCGTCGGGTGACGGCGTCTGAGGCGGTGGTGGTGGTGCATGTCGATGGGAAGCGGATGATCTCTGCGTCGGAAAGCCTCGATCCCGTGAGCCAGGAGGACCAGGGCCCGGTCAACGCGCTCGCACGGGCTCTGAGGCGCGATCTCGGCCGCTACCAGGCGCTGATCGAGGACATCCGGTTGACCGACTTCAAGGTGCGCATTATCGGCCAAGGGACCGAGGCCGTGACCCGCGTCCTTCTGGAGAGCACCGACCGCGTCGGCACCCGTTGGACCACACTCGGGGTCTCGCCCAACATCGTCGACGCCTCGTTCCAGGCGCTCGAGGACGCGGTGATCGTAAAGCTGCTGCGCGCCGGCGCCACGGCGGCGGAGTAGGCGGGGGTGCCGCGCCCGCTCTACGGCGCGGCCCAGGCGGCGCTGCGCAGGCTCGGCGGGCGGTGGCTCTACGACCGGGCGCGCCGCGCGGCAATGCTCGCCCAGTGGCTGACCTCGAGGCCCGACGAACCCGAGTTTAACGTGCTGCGTGCGCTCGGGCCGCAGGGGCTGAGCGTGGTCGTCGATGTGGGCGCGAATGCCGGGCAATCGGCGGTGACCTTCGGCTTTCTCTTCCCCGAGGCGCGCATCCACGCCTTCGAGCCCAACCCCTCACTGCTGGGCGAGCTGGCGGTCGTGCGACGTCGCGGCGGCCCGCGGCTCTCGGTCGAGGCAGGCGCCCTCGGCGCGGAGGCCGGAGAGCTCACGCTCTCGGTGCCCATCGTGGGGCGGATGCCCGTGCCCGCGCGCGCAAGCCTGATCGCCCGAGAGGCAGAGGCCGGCGGCGCGCAGATCGCCCGCGGCCAGACCCTGCGCCTCACCCGTCTCGAGGTCCCGGTACGCCCGCTCGACGCCTACGACCTCGCCCCCGATCTCCTGAAGATCGATGTCGAGGGCGCCGAGCCCGAGGTGCTCGCCGGCGCCGCCCGCACGCTCGCAGCCCATCGCCCGATCGTGGTCTTGGAGCGCAACGCCCGGATCGGCGACTGCGCCGCCGCCCTTTCCCGCGCGGGCGACTATGCGCTCTTTCAGGCGGCCGATCGCGGCGCGCGCCTCGTGCCCGCCGCAGCAGCGGGCTCTGCGAACCTCTTCGCGCTCACCCCGGCGCAGGCTGCCGCACTGGCCGCGTCCGGGCCCGGGCTGCCCGCCTCGGCGCTTGCCGCGGGACGCCCCTGGGCATAGCGTCCCCGAGCCTTCGCAAAAGAGGATTTGAGCCATGGGTTTCGTGATCGCAGTCGCCAATATGAAGGGCGGCGTCGGCAAGACCACCACCACGGTCGGCCTGGTCGAGACCTTCGCCGCCAGCGGGCTTGAGACCCTGGCGATCGATCTCGACGCCCAGGCCAACGCAACCTTCGCGCTGCTCGGCCAAGACCACACCGAACGCGCCTACACCGCCGGGCGCACCCTCGAGCAGTATCTCGACCGCAACCTCCTCAAGCCGCTCAACCCGCGCCTGGCCGAGCCGCTGGAGCGCTTCTTGGTCAGCGACGTCTCGATGGTCACCCATCTCGGGCGGCCGCTGCCGGTCTCGGTCGCGGCGAGCCGGCCGGAGCTGCGCCTCCTCGAGCGCGAGCTGATCGCGAAGATGATCGAGCGCCGCTACAGCCTGACCGCGATCGAGGGGCAGGTGACCCGGCTCTTCTCGGAGGATCTGGCGGGACTGCGCGAGCGCTTCGGCGCGATCGTGATCGACTGTCCGCCCGGGATCTCCGCCTTCACCGAGGCCGCCGTGCGGCTCGCCGATCTCGTGGTGGCGCCGACGATCCCGGATTTCCTCTCGACCCTCGGCCTGCCGCCCTTCGCGCGCATCGCCCGGCGCCATCGCAGCCTCGACAAGGGACGCCACGCCCGGTTGCAGCGGCCCTGGGTGCTGGCGAGCAAGGTGCGGGTGCAGACCCGGGAGCACACCTGGTACATGGAAAGGCTGCAGGCCGAGCACGCCAAGCCCGACGGCGATCTCTGCATCTTCGAGACCTATATCCCGGAGCGCACCGCGATCGGCGCCGCGACCCGTCCGCCGGAGACCGACACCACCTACCAGCAAAAATGGAGCGGCGGCCTCGAGGTGTTCGACGCCCTCGCCACCGAGATCAGGAGCGCCATCGATGCCCACAAGCTTTGACCCCCCCGGCCTCGTCGCCGCCATCGCTGCGCGCAAGACCGCGCTCCAGGCGATCAGGACCCCCGCCCGCCGCCCGGCCTTGGCGCTCGCCGAGGCGCTCTTCAAGGCCAAAGGGGTGAACCTCCCCGAGCTGCGCGCGCTGTCGGATGGGATCGGCCCGTCGGAGACGGCGCTGCTTGTCGAGGCCCTCTCCGCGGCCACGGCAAACGCCGCGATCAAGCGCGTCGACCCCCACGGGCCGCTCCAGCAGCCGGGCGCCAAGCCGCGCCCCGAGGAGGTTCGCGCCCATCTGGCGGCGCTTCTCTTGGGATCCGCAGAGCCCGCCGACAAGCCTCAGCCCCTCGACAAGCTCCTGCCCCCGAAGGCGCGTACGCCGGCGGGCCTTTCGGCCGCGCTCGGCGATCTTGGGCCGGCACGCTTCGCGACCGCGCTTCGGAGCACCAAGCCGGCAGCGCTGCGGACCCTCGTCAAGAAGCTCGACCCGGGCCATGAGCGCTGCACGGGGCGGGTGAGCGCCATCGACGCGGACTGGGCGGCCGCGCGCATTGGCGAGATCGCGGGGCTCACGCCGGACCACCTCGCGACCGTGCCCGAGGCGGCGCCCGTGCGCGATTGGTATGCCGATCTCGCCCGGGTCTTCGATGCGAGGCCCGACGCGAGATCCGACGGGGACGCCCCCGGCGAGAGCTCGGGGCGGTGAGCCCTGCGCCCGATGGCGCCCCGGCGCTCGCCGAGAAGCTGAGACGCGGCGATCCAGCGCTCTTCGCCAGCGCTCTCTTCGCACCGGAGCCCGGGCGGGGGCGCCTCGCAGTGCTCTACGCCGCCGATCTCGCCATCGCTGAGGCCGCCGAAACCGCCCACCGCTCCGAGGCCGGTCCGCTGATCGCCGCCATGCGCCTGCAGTGGTGGCGCGACGCCATCGCGTCGGCCGGGGAAGGGGCACCCCTCGCCCACGAGATCGCGGGGCAGGTGCAGAGCGCCATCGCGGAGGGCTGGCTGTCGGCGACCGCGCTGACCGCGATGATCGAGGCCTACGCCCTCGAAGCCGAACCGATGTCCGACCGCGCCACCTATGCCCGATGGGCGGAGGGCCGCTTCGGCGCGCGCACCGAGGCGGCGGCGGGGGCGCTCGGCGCGTCCCTCGATCCGCCGCTCGATCCGCCGCTCGATCCGGTGCTCCGCGCCCTCGCAGCCCGTCTCCTCGGTGCCGATCTCGCGCTGAGGGCGGCCCGGGCGCTTGCCGCGCGCGGCCGGTCGCTCCTGCCGGGGCTTTCGCCTGCGGGCCTCGCGGCGCTCGACGAGGGCGCGCCCGGCGCGGGCGATATCGCAGTCATCGAAGCCGTTGCCGCCGATGCGCTTCCGAGCCGGGATGAGATCCGCGCGCTGCGCAAGGCGCCCGCGGCCGCTCGCCCGGCGCTCTTGCCGCTTTGGCGGGCGATGCGCACGGTCCGCCAGGTCGCCGCACGCCCCGCCCTCGCCGCAGAGGGGGTGCCGGAGCCCTCTCCCGCCACCCGCGCGGTCGCGCTCGCCTGGCGCGCCTATACCGGGCGATGGTGAGCGAGCCTTAGCGCTTGCGCAGGAGATAGACCGTGGCGCCCATCCCGATGCCAGGCAGGTGCTCGCCGTAATCGGCGACGAGGAGTTCGGCGAAGCCGCAGTCGACGAGATCGTTGATCCGGCCGCGGATCGAGCCGTCTTCGGCCGCATGATCGTTCACCGAGAAGACGAAGCACCCCCCAGAGGGCAACTTGCCGAGAACGGCGTCGAGGACCGTGGCCGGCATGTAGTCGGGCGAGACGCAGCCGACCGCGGCTGCGTTCTGGTACACATCCTCGGCCATCTCGAGCGGTTGCGAGAGATCGGCGGTGGCGAGCTCGCGATAGACGCCCTTGGCGCGCGCCTTCTCGAGCATCCCCTCAGAGAGATCGAACCCATCGATGCATTCGAACCCCGCCGCCGCCAGCGCTTCACCGGAGAGCCCGGTGCAGCAGGCGAGGTCCATCACCGGGGCCCAGGGAAGGCTCGCATGGGCCGCGAGCGCCTCGGCGCAGCGGCGCGGCGTGATGTAGCCGTTCTCGGCGACTTCGGCATCGTAGCCGCCCGCCCAGGCATCGTAGAATTTCTCGGCCGACCCGTCTGCGCCGAGGCCGTAGACCGTCTTCAGCCCGACCTCCGAAGGCGCGACCTTCGAAGGCGTGTCATCATCGCTCATTTCCGCCATCCCATGTCGCTTTTGGACAATTCTGGCGCGAAGTCACGGAATTGCAACAGTGGATTAGGCAGCGGTCGCAGGTGCACCAGCGTCGGCTTCGATCCGTCCGACCCAGGCGGCGAAGGCCGCCTTGGCCCGCTCGGTGTAGCCCATCGCACGCTCTCGCTTGCCCCGACGCCCCTTGCGCGCGCCCTCGAGCGGCGGAAACAGCCCGAAATTCACGTTCATCGGCTGGAATGTCTCGGCCTCGGCCCCGCCCGTGATGTGCCCGAGCAGTGCCCCCATGGCGGTCTCCGGCGGCGGCGGCGGGCAGGGGCGTCCGAGACGCTCGGCGGCGGCGAAGCGCCCGGCGAGGATCCCCATCGCCCCCGATTCGACATACCCCTCGACGCCCGTGATCTGGCCCGCGAACCGAAGCCGCGGCGCCGCGCGCAGGCGCATCGCCCCGTCGAGCAGCCGCGGGCTGTTGAGGAAGGTGTTGCGATGGATGCCGCCGAGCCGCGCGAACCGGGCGCCCTCGAGCCCCGGGATCAGGGCGAGCACCTCGGCTTGCGCGCCATAGCGCATCTTGGTCTGGAAGCCCACGAGGTTGTAGAGCGTGCCGAGCCGGTTCTCGCGGCGGAGCTGCACCACCGCGTGCGGCTTCTCCCCCGGCGCGTGCGGGTTGGTGAGCCCGACGGGCTTGAGCGGCCCGTGGCGGAGCGTCTCGCGCCCCCGCTCGGCCATCACCTCGATCGGCAGGCAGCCTTCGAAATAGGGCGTGCCCTCCCACTCCTTGAACTCGGTCTTGGGCGCCGCGATCAGCGCATCGACGAACGCCTCGTACTGCGCGCGGCTCATCGGGCAGTTGAGATAGGCGGTGCGCTCGTCCTCCGTCTCGCCCTTGTCGTAGCGCGACTGGAACCACGCCTTCGAAAGGTCGACGCTGTCGGCGTAGACGATGGGCGCGATCGCGTCGAAGAAGGCGAGCGCGTCCTCGGCCGTCAGCGCGCGGATCGCCTGCGCCAGCGGCTCTGAGGTGAGCGGCCCGGTCGCGACGATCACGCTGTCCCAGTCCTCGGGCGGCAGGGCGGCGACCTCGCCGCGCTCCACGGCGATCAGCGGATGCGCGGCGATCCGTTCGGTGACGGCGGCCGAGAACACGTCGCGGTCGACCGCGAGCGCGCCGCCCGCCGGCACCGCCGCCGGGCCCGCGCACTCCATCAGCAGCGAACCGGCGGCCCGCATCTCCCAGTGCAGGAGCCCGACGGCGTTGGTCTCGTCGTCGTCCGAGCGGAACGAGTTGGAGCAGACGAGCTCGGCCAGCCCGTCGGACCGGTGCGCGTGGGTGGCCCTCAGGGGCCGCATCTCGTGCAGCACCACCGGAACGCCGGCGTTGGCGGCGGCCCAGGCGGCCTCGGAGCCCGCCATGCCACCGCCGATCACGTGAATGGGGCGGAGCGTCATGGGCCTCACATAGCAACGTCCCGATGCCGACACAAATCCGCCCGCGCCCGTTGCCACCTCGGAGGGCGCGGTGACATTCCAGGAGGGCGATTGCATGCCGATGAAGACGACGGTGTGGACGCGGAGCGAGTGGCGCAAGCGGCGCGACGCCGCGAAGGTGGGGAAGAGCGCGTGCCTCAGGGTCAGCGTCGGCGACGAACTCGACAAGTTCCACCAGGCGAACGCCCAGAGCCTCGGCAAGGGCGCGAAACAAGCGATGCAGCTCAAGAAAAAGCTCGACATCTACTGCAAGTCGATCAAGTCGCGGCATTCGGCCTTCGAAAAGACCGTGCGCGGCGATCTGCTGAAATCCGTCGACATCTACATCCGCGCGGCGCAGGAGATGGGCAAGGTGATGGCGGCCTATCCGAACCGGCTCGAGAACGCGCGCGCGCTCTGGCGGCAGATCATGCCGGCGATGGTCGAGCGGGTCCGTGCCGGCGGCGACGGCGAGTTCGAACACCCGCAGCTGAAGGCCTTCGAGACCACGCTCCTCGAGGCGGGCGGCGCGGCCCGGATCATCGCACACCTCGATCCGGCGTTCGCCAAGCACGGCGGCGCGCTCTCGATGGCCGCGGTCTGGCTTTCGGACCCGCCGACCAAGGCCATGATCGCGGGCATCGACAAGGCGCTCAAGATGAAGGTCCCGGCCTGAGGGCTCAGCGGAAGGCGAGGCCCACGGCGTAGGCCACCGCGGCGCAGGTCGCGCCCACCGCCACGGTCTCGCCCACGCAGCGCGCGATCGTCTCGCGCGTCAGCCGCCAGCGGAGCAGCCCGAGGGCGACGAGCGCGGCCGCCGTTGCGCCGACCGAGACGAGGAACGTGCCGTATCCGGCGGGCAGCAGGAACCACGGCACCAGCGGGATCGCGCCGAAGAGGACGAAGCTCGCGAAGGTCATCGCCGCGTCGACCGCGGGCGAGCCGTCGTCCGGGTCGGGCATCCGCATCTCGTGGCGCATCATGAAATCGGCGAGCAGCTCGGGATGGCGCGCGTAGAGATCGGCGAAGGCCTCGGCATCCCGCCCGGTCACGCCGCGCTCGGCGAGGAGCGTGATCACCTCGGCGCGCTCGCCCTCGGGATCGGTCGCGATCGAGCGCCGCTCCGAGGCGCGGAGGCGCCGGTACATGTCGCGCTGCGAGCGGGCCGAGAGATAGGCGCCGAGGCCCATCGAGGTCGCGTCGGCGAAGAGGTTGGCGAGGCCGAAGAGCAGCACCGCGACGGCGCCGACGGGCCCCGCGCCCTCGACCGCGGCGCCGGCGAAGCCCGCCACCACGGCGAAGGTCGTGACGATCCCGTCATTGCCGCCATAGACGATCTCGCGGAGCGACGCGCCGAGCCGGCCGAGGCCGTGCACCTCGCTCAGATGCCGCTCGCGGTCCTCCGACAGGATCACCATCGCCCGCTCCCCGCGTTGTCCGGATCGCCCGCCGACAGCCTAGGGCGGCGCGAGGGGGCGGCGCCAGCCCCCGCGGCCGGCTCCGGCCGCTCAGTCCGGGCTCGGCCAGGGCGAGAACGGGAACGGCCGGCGCTCGGAGGCGAAGCTGAGGAACGCCGCGGTCTCGGCGAGCCAGATCGCGAGCGACCGGCCGAAATCGACGAGGCGACCGTTGGGCGCCCCCGCGGCGAGCGCGAGCACGAGCTGGATGACCGCGGCGAGGGTCAAAAGCGCCTGCGCGAGCGAGAAGGCGAGCAGAAAGAGCAGCATGTAGGCCGCCCGGATCAGCAGCGCCTTCCGCGCCTCGCGGCGCGAGGCCGCGTCCGGGCCGTCGGTGTTCTGGGGGTCGTCCATCGCTCCCTCCGGCGCTGCGCCGCCAGTGTTACCGGAGCGGCGGCGGGGTCAAGGCCTCGCGGGCCGCTCACGCGATGCTCATGGGCCGTGGGGCGGGCGCGGGCTGACCGGGGCGGCGGGGGCGCCCATCTCGGCGGGGTCCGCGCCGCCGCGCCGGCGGCGCCCGAGAGACGAGGAGAGCCCGAATGTCCACCACGCTGACCACGACCCTGACCGCCGCCGTCGCCATCGCCCTGACCGCGCTCGCCGCGCCCGGCACCGCCGCCGCCAAGGGCGGCGACCGCGCCGAGCAGATCGCCGCGCTCAAGGCCGAGCAGGCCCGCATCCGGGCCGAGAAGGAGGCCCGCGGCGATGTCGAGGCCGGCTTCTCGTTCTTCGGGCTGTTCTCGGACGACGACGAGGCGGCCAAGGCCGCCAGAACCCCGTCGCCGGCCCCCGCCCGCTGAGCCGGACCGGTCGGCCGCGCCGGTCCGTCGCCCGCCCGGCTCGCGAGCCCCGTCGCCGGCAAGTCGACGGGGCTTGACTTGAACGGCCTCTCCGGTTCGCCATATTGCGAAAGTCGTTTCAGACTTTTTGCGAGAGGAGATTCCGCGATGGCCGACTACACGAAGCTCAAACAGTCCGCCGACAAGACCATAGCCGAGAACAAGGCGACCTGGGACCAGAACGCCCAGGATATCAAAGCCGCCGTCAAGCGAGCCGGTGAGCTGCAGGCCTATTTCAAGAAGGCGCTCGAGACGCATCGGAGCAACGCCAAGATGGCCGAGGCCGAATACGGCGGTTGGAGCAAGCTGGCCACCAGCATCGTCGAGAAGCAGGCGGAGCTCGCCGCGGCCAAGAAGGCGAAGGACACGGAAACGGTGGCGGGTCTCGAGGCGGAGATCAAGAAGCTCGAGAAGCGCGCCAAGGCCTACGAGGCGAACATCTCGAAGGGCGTCACCAGCGCCAACACGCACAAGGACGATGTGCGCGCCAAGATCGACGCGCTGAACGCGATCACGTTCTGAGCCGCGGAGCGAAGCCGGCCGGGGCGTGCCCGGCCGGCGGCGCGTCACTCGGCGGCGTTCGCCACCGGCTGCCAGTCGTACTTGGTGAACGGATCGTCGACCGGCGTCTCGGCGATGTGGTTCACGTAGTTCGAGATGACCTTGTGGCTGATGCCGAGGATCACCTCGAACACGTTGCGCTTGGTGAAGCCGGCCGCGAGGAAGCGGTCGATCGCCTCCTGCGAGACGTTGCCGCGCTGGATCACCATCGCCTTGGTGAACTGGCGAAGCGCCTCGAGCCGCTCGTCGGGCAGGGTGCGGTCCTCGCGCAGCGCGTTGACCACGTCCGCGCTCACCTTGTCCTTCAGCGCGAGAAAGGTGTGCGCGGGCACGCAGTAGTGGCAGCTGTGCTCGACATTGATCGTGAGCCAGACCACGTGGCGCTCCGCGTCGCTGAGCGAGGAGGCGGTCAGGAGCCGCTGCAGCTCGCCATAGGCGGCGTAGGTCTCGGGGCTCTCGGCGAGCACGGCGTGCAGGTTGGGCAGCATGCCGTAGGCGGTGATCGAGCCCTCGACCAGCGGCTTCGACTCCTCGGGCGCGGTTTCGAGCGTGTAGTGCGTGAACTCAGCCATCTCTACCTCCTGCGGTCGTCTGCGTTGCCCGGCCCGGCCGGGTGCCGGGCCGCGCGGGGACGTCGCCCCGCCCGGCGAGAGATGTTGCGTTGCGGCAGCCCACGCAATGCCGGCTCACCGAAGGGTGAGCCCGCGACGCGGCACCGGGCCGGCCCTCAGCCGAGGCCGGCGCGGTAGGTGATCGCCTCGTAGAGGAGCAGCAGGAACACGACGACGATCACGCCCTTGGCCACCCACTCGGCGTATTTCGCGCTGTCGGTCTTGAAGGCGTGCTCGAACGCCTCGTAGAACACGCCGTAGCGCTCGCCGGTCTCGGAGAGACCGCCGGCGGCCTTGCGCGCCGCCGCGGTCGGGCGGGGCGCGGCGCGGGGTGCCGCCCGGCGCGCCGCGGCGGGCTTCTGGATCGGACGGAAGGTGCCGGTCTTCGGATCGAATTCCTCGGCGTCGCTCGGCGCGGTCATCGGGGGCCTCCTCGGGTCGTCTCGCACATGCATCGGGCGCGCCGGCCGTGCGGGCACGCGCCTGCGCCGATGCGACCATGGCAGCAACTAGGCCGAGGGGCTATCTCTTCGAGAAGCCAAGGAGTCGCGCATGACCGAGACCATCCCCGAGCTCGCGGCCGCGCCGCGGGCCGACCGCCCCCGCCACCCCGAGAAGGCGCACCGGGCGGACAATCCGAGCCCCGCCAAGCCGCCCTGGATCCGGGTGCGCGCGCCCTCGTCCGAGGGCTACCGCGAGACGCGCAGCATCATCGAAACCCACGGGCTCTCCACCGTGTGCCAGGAGGCGGGGTGCCCGAATGTCGGCGAGTGCTGGGCCAAGGGCCACGCCACCATGATGATCATGGGCGAGATCTGCACGCGCGGCTGCTCGTTCTGCAACGTGGCGACCGGCCGGCCCGACGCGCTCGACGTCTTCGAGCCCGCGCGCGTCGCCGACGCGGTGGCGAAGCTCGGCCTCGCCCATGTGGTGATCACCTCCGTGGATCGCGACGATCTCGGGGACGGCGGCGCGGCGCATTTCGCCCAGACGATCCGCGCGATCCGGCGCAAGCGGCCCGCCGCGACCATCGAGGTGCTGACGCCCGATTTCCTGAAATGCGGGCCGGAGGCGCTCGAGGCGGTGGTCGCCGCGGGGCCGGACGTCTTCAGCCACAATCTCGAGACGGTGCCCGGGCTCTACCCCACCGTGCGCCCCGGGGCGCGGTATTATCATTCGCTGCGCCTTCTCGAGCGCGCGAAGGCGCTTGCGCCGGGGATCTTCACGAAGTCGGGCATCATGGTGGGGCTCGGCGAGGACCGCGCGCAGGTGATGCAGGTGATGGACGACATGCGCTGCGCCGGCGTCGATTTCCTGACCGTCGGGCAGTACCTCCAGCCCACGAAGAAGCACCACCCGGTCGACCGCTATGTCAGCCCCGAGGAGTTCGCGAGCCTCGAGCGCGCGGCCTACGCCAAGGGGTTCCTGATGGTCTCGGCCTCGCCGCTGACGCGCTCGAGCTATCACGCGGGCGAGGATTTCGAGCGGCTGCGCGCGGCGCGGCCGAACGCCCGCGGGCGCGATGCTGCACCGCAAAGTTCACAGGAGTTTCACACATCCCCCGGCTGAGCCTGCGCTAAATCGCGCCTCGGGGCGGACCCGCCGCGGCGGGCCGGCGGCGTGCGCGCGGGATGGGTGACGGCTTGGCGCTCGGATCGGCTTTCAGGCGGTGGGGTGGGGCGTGCGCGCTCGCGGCCGCCCTGGGGCCCGCCGCCGCGCAGGACGGGCCGGTCTACCGCCTCACCTATCTGCCGGACGAGGCGGACAACCTGATCTGCTTCTCCGCCGCCGACGCGCGCGACCTGCTGGTCGCGTTCCGCGCGCGCTTCCTCGCGGAGGAACGCCCGCGCGCCCGCCGCCTCCTCCGGACCTTCGAGGATCAGATCGGCCCCGGCGCGCGCTACGACTGCGCCTTCGTCCGCTCGATCTACGTGCCGCGCCAGCCGGTGGTGGCGATCGACATCGCCGAGGAGCTGGCGCTCGACTGGGGCGAGCACGACGAGCACTATTTCGTGGCGGCCGAGCTTCTGGTCGGCGACACCCGCTACACCGAGACGACGAGCGGCGACCCGATCTATGTCTTCACGTCGGATTTCGTGATCCTGAAGGAGTGAGCCGCGCACCGGCGCGACCGCCCGTCACATCGCGGCCCCCCGGGGTTGATCGCTTTACCGGCGGCTGCCTATCTGCGAGGCTCGGGTTCACGACGGGGATGTGACAATGCCGACCCACGCGGAAAAGCGCCGGATGCCGTACTCGGCCGACGAGATGTTCGAGCTGATCGCGCGCGTCGACCGCTATCCCGAGTTCCTTCCCTGGTGCTCGGCGGCGCGCATCCGCTCGCGCCGGCTGCGCGAGGACGGCTCGGAGGTGATCGAGGCCGATCTCGTGATCTCCTTCAAGGTCTACCGAGAGCGGTTCGGCAGCCGGGTGATCCTGCACCGCGAGCAGCGCCGAATCGACGTCGCCTATCTCGACGGGCCGTTCCGCTATCTCGACAATCACTGGCGCTTCATCCCGGTGTCGGAGCACGAATGCGACGTCGAGTTCTTCGTCGATTTCGAGTTCAAGTCGCGCACGCTGCAGATGCTGATCGGCGCGGTGTTCAACCAGGCGATGCAGCGGATCGTGCGCGCCTTCGAGAAGCGCGCCGAGGACCTCTACGGGCGCGGCCGCGGCGGCGGCGGCGAGCGCGTCGGTCCCGCCTCGCTCAGCGGCGCGGCGAAGTAGCCGGTCAGGCGCCGGCCAGCGCCCTGAGCATCCCGAGCGCCTGGAGCGCCGAGGCGTGCCGGATGCCGCCGCGGCCGAGGCCGGGCGGGTAGCGGATTTCGGCGGTGACCGGGGCGGCCCCGCGACGGGCGGCGGCGAACCAGACGAGGCCGACGGGTTTCCTCTCCGTGCCGCCGCCGGGCCCGGCGACGCCGGTGATCGCCACCGCGAGATCGGCGCGGCTCCGCCCGAGCGCGCCCGCGGCCATCGCCGCCGCCACGTCCCCGGAGACCGCGCCGTGCTCGGCGATGAGGGACGGATCGACGCCCAGCATCTCCGCCTTGGCCTCGTTGGAATAGGTCACGAAACCCCGGTCCACCACCGCCGAGGAGCCCGGGATCTCGGTCAGCGCGGCCGCGACGAGACCGCCGGTGCAGCTCTCGGCGGTCGCCACCATGACGCCCCCGGCGCGCGCCGCCCCGATCACCGCCCGCGCCGCCGCGCGGCGCTCCTCTTCGGGGTCGGTCACGCGGCACCCCCGATCCAGCCATGGGCGAGCGCCGCGCCCGCGAGCGCCAGGACGGCGGTGATCGCGCCGGCGACGAGATCGTCGAGCATCACGCCCCACGCGCCGCCCACGCGTTCGGCCCGGCTGACGGGCCAGGGCTTCCAGATGTCGAGCGCGCGGAAGAGCAGGAAGCCGAGCACCCAGCCGGGCCAGGGAAACACCTCCGGCCCCGCGCCCACCACGGTGAGCCCCAGCGAGAGCGGCCAGAGCGCGAGCATCATGCCCGCGATCTCGTCGATGACGATCTCGTCGGGATCCTCGGCGCCGCCCGGCACCCGCGCCACCGCCCAGAGGCCGAGGGCCGCGACGCCGACGGTCGCCGGCCCGACGAGCCAGAACCCGCCCGCCGCGTGCAGCGCCCAGACGAGCGGGATCGCGCCGAGCGAGGCCCAGGTGCCGGGCGCGCCGGGCAGGAGCCCGAGCCCGAAGCCGATCGCCACCTGGCGCGCGATCATCGGCCGAGCAGGACGGTCGCGGTCGCGATCGCGCCCATCCCCTCCTCCTGCCCGATGAAGCCCATGCGCTCCATCGTGGTGGCCTTGACGCTCACCCGCCCCGGTTCGAGCCGCAGGATCTCGCCGATCCGGGCGCGCATGGCGTCGGCGTGGGGCCCGATCCGCGGGCGCTCGCAGAGAAGCGTCACGTCGCAGTTCGCGAGGCGCCCGCCGAGGGCCGCGACGCGGCGCCCGGCATGGGCGAGGAAGACGTGGCTCTCCGCGCCCTTCCACTCGGGCTCGGAGGGCGGGAAGTGCCGGCCGATGTCGCCGTCGGCCAGCGCGCCGTAGATCGCGTCGGCCAGCGCGTGGAGCCCGACATCGGCGTCGGAATGGCCGAGGAGGCCGCGCTCGTGCGGCACGCGCACGCCGCAGAGCCAGACATGGTCGCCCGCGCAGAAGCGGTGCACGTCGAAGCCGTGGCCGATCCGGATGTCCATGGCGCCCCCCGTCCCGAGAAGCCGCTCGGCGCGCGCCATGTCGCCCGGGCCCGTGATCTTGAAGTTCTCCGCCGGCCCCTCGACGAACCGCACGCGTCCGCCCGCGCGGCGGAACACCTCCGCATCGTCGAGCGCGGGCGGCTCGACGCCCGCCTGCAGGCGGTGCGCCTCGAGCAGCGCGTCGAAGGGAAATGCCTGCGGCGTCTGGGCCCGCCAGAGATTCTGGCGCGGGCGCGGCTCCAGCGCCTCGCCGTCCTCGCCCCACCAGAGCGCGTCGACCACGGGCTCGGCCGCGATCGCGCCGATGCCCGCGCGCGTCGCCGCGGCGAGCCGGTCGAAGAGGGCCGGCGGCGCGAAGGGGCGGGCGGCGTCGTGCACCAGAACAGCCTCGGGCGGGTCATGGGCCAGCGCCTCAAGCGCGCGGCGCACCGTCTCGGCGCGGGAGGCGCCGCCCGGGACCGGGGCCGTCAGGCGCGGATCGGAGACCCCGTCCAGGGCCGCGTCGTAGAGCGGGCGGGCCTCGGGGTCGATCGCGACCACGACCGTGTCGGCCCGGCTGCCGAGGGCGGCCGCGACGCTCCGCGCGAGGATCGCGCGCCCGCCGAGCGTCTGGTACTGCTTCGGCACCGGCCCGCCGAGCCGCGTTCCCTGTCCTGCCGCGACGATGAGCACCGCTGTCCGCATGTCCGCCTCCGGCCCCGCTTCTAGGACCACCCCTTGCGCCGCACAAGGGCACGGGGTAAGCCTCGGGGCCGTGGCGAGGAATTAATCATGACCTTCCGGATTGGCGAAATCACGGTCACACCGCGGGTGCTGCTCGCCCCGATGGCGGGCATTTCCGACCGCCCGTTCCGCGATCTCGTGACCGGCTTCGGCGCCGGCCTCGTGGTCTCGGAGATGGTGGCCTGCCAGGAGAGCCTGTCGGACCGGCCCTCGGTGCGCCAGAAGGCCGAGATCGGGGCCGACGCGGCGCGCACCTCCGTCCAGATCGCCGGGCGCGAGGCCGCGCCGATGGCCGAGGCCGCGCGGCGCGCGGTGGGCGAGGGGGCGCGGATCGTCGACATCAACATGGGCTGCCCGGCCAAGAAGGTGACCTCCGGCGCCTCGGGGGCCGCGCTGATGCGCGAGCCCGACCATGCGCTGCGGCTCGTCGAGGCGGTCGTCGGCGCGGTGGACGTTCCGGTGACGCTGAAGATGCGCCTCGGCTGGGACGAGCGGAGCCTCAACGCGCCCGCGATCGCGGCGCGCGCCGAGGCGGCGGGGGTGCGGATGATCACGGTCCACGGGCGCACGCGGGCGCAGTTCTACAAGGGCCGGGCCGACTGGGCGGCGATCCGCGCCGTGACCCGGGCCGTCTCGGTGCCGGTGGTGGCCAATGGCGACATCGCGAGCG
>CAZWDE010000032.1:2761-15836 GCA_964632555.1 uncultured Limibaculum sp. | reverse complement strand
ATCGAGGCCCGCCGCGCGGACGCGGCCGCCCTCCGGCGGCTGCTCGCGCGCGGCCTCCTGCGCGAGGCCGGGCCGACGCCGACCGACGCGGCCGGCCTGCTCGGGCTCGCCGAGACCGGGCACCGGGGCGCCGCCGAGGCCGCGCTCACGCTTCTCGCGCGGCAGAAGGGGCCGGACGGACGGCCCGTCGCCACGGGCGCCGCCGCGCTGGCCGAGCGGATCGTGAACCTCCTGGTGCGCCGTTCGGCCGAGCACGCGCTCGAGGCGGCCCTCGCCGAGGACGGGATCGCCGGCCGGGGCCTCGCCGCCTCCGCCCTCGGCCGCGCGGCGCTCGACGGCCGTCGCGGGCTGGTCGCACCCGCCCTGCCGCTCACGGTGCCGCTGGTCGGGCTCGGGGCCTCGGCGCCGGTCTATTACCCACGGGTGGCCGCGCTGCTGCAGGCCCGGCCCGCGATCCCGGCGCACGCGGACGTCGCCAACGCCGTCGGCGCCGTCGTCGGCAGCGTGACCCTCCGCCGGCGGGGAAGCGTGACAGCGCCGGCCGAGGGGCGCTACCGTGCCCACCTGCCGGACGGCCCGCGGGATTTCCCGAGCGCCGCCGAGGCCGAGGCGGCGCTGCGCGCGGCGCTCGCGGCCGATCTGCGGGCCGAGGCCGTCGCGGCCGGCGCCGTGGAACCGGAGATCGCCGAGAGCCTCGTGCGGCGCGAGGCCGAGATCGAGGGGCGCATGACACTGATCGAGACCGACCTCACGCTGACCGCCACCGGCCGGCCGCGGCTCGCCGCCGATCCGCGCCCCGAGGCGGCCGAATGACCGGGCGGCTCCGCATCGAGACCGTCCCGCGCGAGCGGGTGCCGGCGCTGCTCGACGACATCGCGCGCCTCCGGATCCGGGTGTTCCGCGACTGGCCCTATCTCTACGACGGCGACATGGACTACGAGGGGCGCTATCTGGCCGAGTTCGCCGCGAGCCCCGAGGCCATGGTCGTCGGCGCGTGGGACGACGACCGGCTGGTCGGCGCCTCCACGGGATCGCCGCTCGAGGACCATGCGGGCGAGTTCGCCGCGCCCTTCGCCGCGGCCGGCATCCCGCTCGAGACGGTGTTCTACTGCGCCGAGTCGGTCCTGCTGCCGGAGTATCGCGGGCAGGGCGCGGGCCACGCCTTCTTCGACGCCCGCGAGGCGCGGGGCCGGGCGCTCGGGCGCACGCGCGCCGCCTTCTGCGCCGTGCTCCGGCCGGCCGACCACCCGATGCGGCCGGCGGAGCACCGCCCGCTGGAGCCGTTCTGGCGCGGGCGCGGCTATGCGCCGCTCGAGGGCGCGGTCGCCCGCTTCGCCTGGCGCGACATCGGCGACGCCGAGGAGACCGAGAAGCCGCTGCAGATCTGGATCCGCAACCTCTGATGCTGTCCTACCAGCACGCCTATCACGCGGGGAACCGGGCGGATCTCCACAAGCACGCCGTGCTCGCGGCGCTGCTCGCGCGCCTCGCGCAGAAGCCCCGGCCGATCACCTATCTCGAGAGCCATGCGGGCCGCGGTCTCTACGATCTCGGCTCGGCGGAGGCGCGCAAGACCGGCGAGGCGGCGGACGGCATCGCGCGGGCGACGCCCGAGGGCCCCTATGCGGCGGCGATCGCGGCGACGCGCGCGGCGCACGGGCCCGCCGCCTATCCCGGCTCGCCGGCGATCGCCGCGGCGCTCCTCAGGCCGTCCGACCGCATCGTGCTCTGCGAGCTGCATCCCGGGGAGCACGCCGCGCTGCGCGCCGCGTTCGGCGGCCGCGCCGAGATCCACCGCCGCGACGGGCACGAGGGGCTGCCCGCGCTCTGTCCGCCGGTCCCGCGCCGCGGGCTCGCGCTGATCGACCCGAGCTACGAGGTGAAGGCGGAGTACGCCCGGGCGGCCGAGACCGCGCTGGCGACGCTGGCGCGCTGGCCCGAGGGCGTGGTCCTCCTCTGGTACCCGATCCTGCCCGAGGGCCGCCACGCCGCGCTGACCGAGCGGCTGGCCGGCCTGCCCGGGCGGCTGATCGCCGAGGCGGAGTTCCGCGAGCGCCCGCCGCGCGGCATGACGGGCTCGGGCCTCGCGATCCTCAACCCGCCCTTCGGCGCGGCCGCGCTCGTGGCCGAGGCGACGGCGCCCTTCGCCGCGCTTCTCTCCGCCGTCCCAGAATAAAGGAGCCGTCCCGCGGGGTGGTGCGCGCCGCCGCGGTCATTTCGGTTTGCGCTGGCGCCGCCGAGGGTCGATACTGCCATGTGACGTGCGCGTAGCGGGATTTCGGAAGGCAGTGATAATGGAAGAGCTTGTCCAGTGGTTCACGATATCGGCCAGCGGCGCAAACGCCTCGGCCGAGTACGAGGACGATTTCAGCTATCTCACCGGGATCCGGGTGGAGCAGCTGGAGCCGCTCGTGGACGGGGTCAGCGACGGCGACACGATCGTCGGCGGGCCGGGCGACGACTTCCTCCTCGTCGCGCAGCAGACCTTCGAGCTGACACCCGACTTCGGGCGCTTCGACACGCCGACCGGGCTGCCGGGCTTCGCCGACGAGTGGGTCGCGGCGCTGGTCGATCTCGTCAACAGCGTCGACACCCCGTTCCAGGTGCAGGCGGCCGCGCTCGACGAGACGGGGTCGTTCGACGGCGACACCGCCGAGCAGATCCTCATCGAGTTCCTCGCGGGCGGGATGGAGATCACCGACGGGACCGAGTTCCGCGTCCGGCCCGTCTTCGCGCCCGGCAACCCCGGCGACTACGAGGTGGACATCGCCGAGGTCGCCACCAGCTCGCCGGAATACAACGCCTTCGCGGCCGACCGTCCGGGCGGCAGCAGCAGCTTCATCGGCCCGACCAGCCAGGGGCGCGACCTGCGCCCGGGCGAGTCGCGCCGCCCGACCGACGGCGACGACCTGCTCTACGACCCGAACGGCAGCGACGACAACGACGGGCTCGACGCGCTGCGCGGCAACGACACCGTGATCGGCGGTCTCGGCAGCGACACGCTCTTCGGCTCCGATGGCGACGACGAGCTGATCGGCTACGACGACGTCAGCGGCCGGGACGACGAGAACGACGGCCGCGACCGGCTCGACGGCGGCGCGGGCGACGACCTCCTCGACGGCGGCGAGGGCGACGACGTGCTCCTCGGCGGCGAGGGCGACGACACCGCGCTCGGCGGGGGCGGCCGCGACGAGATCGGCGGCGGCGACGGAAACGACAGCCTCGACGGCGGCAACGGCCAGGACGTTCTGCAGGGCGGCGGCGGGGACGACACCCTCGACGGCGGCCCCGGCAACGACGAGATCGAGGGCGGCCCGGGCAACGACATGCTGCTCGACACCATCGACGGCAACGACACCTATCGCCAGATCGGCGGCTTCGGCATCGACATGCTGCGCGACACGCGCGGCGCCAACACCGTGCAGTTCGCCGCCGGCACGCAGCTGTCCTTCAGCCGCGGCGCCGCGAGCGATCTCGAGGTCGCGGCGGGTGCGGGCAACCTGCTGACCGTGCTCGACTATTACGCCGGGCTCGCCGGGCTCTTCACGTTCCGCGTCGGCGCCCAGACCGTCGAGGTCGACCTCGCGCCCGAGAACCTCGCGCTCTCGGGCACATCGGTGCTCGAGAGCGCCGCGGTGGGCGCGCCGGTCGGTCAGATCTCCGCCACCGATCCCGAGGGCGGCACGATCTCCTACAGCCTCACGGTCAACCCGGACGGCGCCTTCGCGGTCGACGGCGCGAGCCTCGTGGTCGCGCAGCCGCTCGATTTCGAGGCCCGCACCAGCTATCCCATCGTCCTGCGCGCGAGCGACCGGGGCGGCAACGCGGTCGAGGCCGCCTTCACGATCGCCGTGCTCGACGCCGAGGAGAACTCGCCGCCGGGGGTGCCGCGGCTCTCGGCGACCAGCGTCCCCGAGGACACGCCGCTCGGCGGGCTGGTGGGCCGGCTCTCGGCCACCGACGCCGACGGCGACGCGCTGAGCTTCCGGTTGACCGACGACGCCGGCGGGCGGTTCCAGATCGTCGGCGCCGACCTTCTCGTCGGCGCCCCGCTCGACTTCGAGACGGCGGCGAGCCACGTCGTGCGGATCGAGGTCAGCGACGGCGAGGCGGCGACGGCGACGAGCTTCAGCATCCGCGTGACCGACGTGCCGGACACCGGGCCGACCGGTCTCGCGCTCGCCCCCGCGAGCGTCCCGGAGGACGCCGCTCCGGGCACGGTGGTCGGGCAGGTCTCGGCGACGGACCCGCAGGGCGACACGATCAGCTTCCGCCTCGCGGACGACGCGGGCGGGCTCTTCGCGCTCGAGGGCAGCGATCTCGTGGTGGCGGGCGCGCTCGACTTCGAGACGGCGCCGGCGCCGGCGATCGTCCTCGCCGCGAGCGACGGCGCGTCGGAAACCGAGGCGGCGATCACGGTCGCGGTCACCGACGTGCCCGAGCCGCCCACCCTGCTCGCGCTCGACGGGACGAGCGCCGAGGAGGGGCTCGACGCGGTCGGCGACACGGTCGGGCGCGTCTCGGCCGAGGATCCCGAGGGCGGGCCGATCGCCTACAGCCTCTCCGACGACGCCGACGGGCGCTTCCGGATCGAGGGCGACGCGCTGATCGTCGCCCGGGCGCTCGACTTCGAGGCGTTCCAGAGCCACGAGATCACCGTCGTCGCGGAGGACGACAGCGGGCTCGCGACCTCGGCCGCGTTCACCATCGCGGTGGTCGACGAGGCGGAGACGCCGGGCGGCGGCGAGCGCATCCAGGGATCGCCGCAGGACGACGTGCTCGAGATCGCCGTCTCCGGCGCGGGCGACGACGCGCTGCCCGGCGGCAACGGCAACGACACGATCGACGGGCTCGAGGGCACCGACACGGTGGTCTACGATCTCGTCCGCGCGGACATCGTCGAGGCGGTCATCAACCCCGGCCAGATCTCGGTGGTGATCGGCGGCGATCAGACCGACGAGCTGAACAGCATCGAGCGCATCCGGCTCAACGACGGCACCTATCTCTACGACGCGCGCGAGGAGGCGACCTACACCTACCTGACCTACTCGGCCGCCCTCGGGCGCCGGCCCGACGCGGCGGGGCTGCTCTACTGGGAGGGCCTGCGCGAGGACGGCCTGAGCGACCGGGCGCTCGCGCGGAGCTTCATCAACAGCCGCGAGTTCGCCGAGCGCTTCGGCGGGTCGGACATCCCGATCGACGACTATGTCTGCGCGCTCTTCGAGAACGTGCTCGAACGGCCAGGGGACCCGGCGGGCAAGGATTTCTGGATCGGAGAGATCGCCGCCGGACGGATCGACCGGATCGACGCGCTGCGGGCGTTCGTGGTGTCGCCCGAGAACATCGAGAAGAACGAGGAGAACGTGGACGACGGGTTCTGGGTGCTCTGAGGCCGCGCGCGGCGGGCGTGCCGGCGAGCGCTCCCTCGCTCGGCTCAGGCCTGCGCGCGGGCGCGGCGGTAGCCGAGAACGCCGAGCGCCCCGAGCGCGGTCAGCAGCATCGGCAGCGCGCCCGGCAGCGGGAAGACGCCGACCGTCGCGCCGTCGATCCCCATGGCGGCGAAGTCGACGAAGAAGCCCGCCTGGCGGCTGAAGGCCGACACGTTGGGGATGCCGGTGTCGTCGAGCACGGTGATCGCGAGATCGAGCGGATAGAACTGGGCGAGCACGCCGCCGGTGACGTTCCAGAGGAGCTGGATCTCGCCGGTGAACGCGCCGCCGGAGCGGGTCGCGTCGACGCCGACGAGCTGGCCCTGGAGCAGGACCTGCGTGCCGACCCCGCCGCCGCCGACGATCTCGCCGCTGACGCGCAGGCCCTGGCCGCCCGAAAGATTGTTCGACCTCGCCTCGCCGGTCGCCACGTTGATGTCGACGTCGATCGCGAAGCTCTGGTTCGCGATCTGCTGCGTCGAACCTTCGGTCCGGAAGGTGTTGATCACGGGCGACGGCGCCGGCGACATCACGCGGAAGCGGCGCTCGGTGGCGTCGTAATCGAGATCGACGCCCGTCGTCTCGAGGTCCGGGAATTCGAGGGTCGGCGGGATCGTGATGGCCGAGGCGGTGGGCGCCGCCGCGATCGAGGCGCAGGCGAGGATCGCTGCTGCAAAGGCACGGCGGAGCCACATGATGACGACCTCGGTTGCGGCGCACTCACGGCGCTTCGCGAGGACAGTAGCGTTTTCGCGCCGCGGGAGCAAGCCGAGCCGCCCGACAGACCGCGGATTGCGCCGTCGGGCCGCTCTCCGGCCGCGGCGTCGGCCCGCCGGGCCGGGCCGCGCCCCGGTTTGTCGCCACGGCCGCGGATGTCCGCCGCGCCGCGGCTCGGCCGACCGTGACGGTCGTCGCTTTCCGGAGCCGTCCGATTCGCGAGGCCGGGACGGGCGGGGCGGGACGGGCCGGGGCCGGGGCCGCGCGGCCGGCGGGGGCGCGGGAGCGCGGCGGACATCGCCCGGCCCGTCGGGCCGGGGGGGGCGCTGGCCTTGAGCATCCCGCCCGCTCGCGGCGCGAGCGCATCGCCGGCCGGCTTGCGGCGCGCCGGGGCTATCGCGACGCCCGGGCCGCGCGCTACCGTGCCGCCGCGGCCGGGCCGGGCGACCGCGCGGAGAAGGGGGACCCTCGGACCATGTTCGCGCTCAGCCGCATCCTGAGGCGCAAGCCGCGCTGGGAGGAGAACCGCGTGGCGGCGCGCGACATGCTGCGCAAGATCCTCGATCTCGTCGGGCTCCTCGTCGCGATCCTCGCGGTTCACACGGTCGCCATGGTGCTCGTCGAGGGGATGTCGCTCGGCGACGCGCTGTGGCTCACGGTCACCTCGGCCACCACGGTCGGCTACGGCGATCTCTCGGCGGACACCCTCGCGGGGCGCGTGTTCACCACGCTGCTCATCTACATCATCGGCATCGCGCTGCTGGCGCAGGTCGCCGGGCTCTGGTTCGAATACCGCCAGGAGCGGCGCCGGCGCATGCTGACCGGACAGTGGAGCTGGGTCATGGACAAGCACATCGTCTTCCTCAACTGCCCCGCCGACGCCGACCGGCGCTATTTCGAGGCGGTGCTGCGCAACATCCGGGCGAGCGCGGCCGCCTGCTCGGACGCGCCCGTGCTGCTGATCGACGAGAAATGGCCCGACGGGCTGCCCGACGTGCTGAGCGAGCTCGGCACCGTGCACGTGGCGCTGCCGCTGACCGACCCGCGGGCCTTCGCGAATGCGAGCCTCGCCGCGGCCGAGACCATCGTCGTGATGAGCCACGACCGGGCCGACGCGTTGTCCGACTCGATCGCCTTCGACCTCGTCGACCAGGCCCGCGCCCTCAACCCCGCCGCCTGGATCATCGCCGAGGTGGTGGACGACGGCCACCGCGAGCGCATCCTGCGCGCCGGCGCCAACGCCACGCTGCGCCCGGTGCGCGGCTATCCCGAGATGATGGCCCGCGCCATCCTCTCGCACCGCTCCGAGCACGTGATGGAGACGCTCTTCAACGCGAGCGGGGAGGAGTGCGTGCGCCTCGACTGGCGGACCTCGGGCCGCTGGGCCGAGATCGCCGGGCGCTTTCTCGAGGCGAACGCGGGCTGCGCCATCGCCTACGAGGGCACCGACGGGCGCGTGGTGATCAACCCCGACGCCGATCACGCGACCGAGGCGGTGGCCGTCTTCGCCCTCGTCAACCCGCGCCAGGCCCCGGCGGCCGAGCGGCTGACCGGCGCCTCGACCGCCCAGATGGCGCGGCTGCCGGGGCCCGGCTGAGCCGTCACACGCCGGGATCGGGGCCGCGCGCCTCGGACGGCGCCACCTGGAAGTATCGCTTGAACTCGCGGCTGAACTGGGACGCGCTCTCGTAGCCGACGCTGAGCGCCGCCTCGCCGGGGCGCACCCGGTTGTTGACGATGAGGCTGCGGGCCCGGTTGAGCCGCACCTTCTTGAGATATTGCAGGGGCGTGTCGGAGGTGAGCTCCTTGAAGCTGCGGTGGAAGGCCGAGACCGAGAGCCCCGCCTCGGCCGCGAGCGCGCCGACGGAGAGGGGCTCGGCATAGTCGGCCTGGATCCGCCGGATCGCGCGGGCGAGCCGGCCGGCGCGCGTGTCGGCCCGGGTGAGCGCCCGGAGCGTCGCGCCGTGCGGTCCGGTGAGCGCGCGGTAGAGCACCTCGCGGACCAGCGCCGGCCCGAGCGCCCGCGCCTCGGGCGCCGAGCCGAGCGCCGCGGCGAGCCGGCCGACGGCCGCGCGCATCGTGCCGTCGAGCGGCACCGGCGCGACGCCGGCCACGAGCGCGTCCTCGATCGCGCCGGGCGGCGCCGGTCCGAGCGCCTCGACGAGTTCGGAGAGGAGCGCCACGTCGATCCCCACGAAGAGACCGACGAGCGGCGCCTCCGGGCTGCCGTGGGTCTCGCATTGCAGCGGCATCGGCACCGTCACGACGAGGAAGGTGTCGGGGTCGTAGCGGAACACCCGCTCGCCGAGGCGCCCGATCTTGTGCCCCTGCCCGACGATCACGAGCCCCGGATCGTAGACCACCGGCTGGTAGGGCGCGAAACACTCGGCCCAGAACAGGCGCACGCCGGCGACCGGCGTTTCGGTCATGCCCATCGGCCGCGCGTCGGCCAGGCGGGCGCGGAGAGGGCGGAGGGCGGCGGCGATCTCGGTCATGGTCCGGGGCTCCATCGCGACGGCGCAAGTATAGGGAGCCGCGGGCCGCTTCGCCGCCACTCGGGCAGGATCGGGCAAGATTCGTGGAGGAACCGCACTCGCCGTCGATCGCCCCCGGCGTGACATTGCGACCCTGCGGCGCATCTCCCGGGCGAGACGTCGCCGAAGCACGGAGGATCCGACTGTGACAGACTTCACGCTCAACGGACGGCCGGTGACGGTCGACGTGCCCGAGGACATGCCGCTCCTCTGGGTGATCCGCGACCGGCTGGGGCTGACCGGCACGAAATACGGCTGCGGCATCGCGCAGTGCGGCGCCTGCACGGTGCTCATCGACGGCGTGGCCAGCCGGAGCTGCGTGACGCCGGCCTCGAGCGTCGCGGGCGCCGAGGTCACGACGGTCGAGGGGCTCGAGGGCGCCGAGGCCGAGGCGGTCCGCGACGCCTGGGTGGCGATCGACGTGCCGCAATGCGGCTACTGCCAGTCGGGCCAGGTGGTCGCCGCGACGGCGCTCCTGCGCGAGACGGCGAAGCCGACCGACGCCGACATCGACGGCGCGATGGCGGGCAACATCTGCCGCTGCGCCACCTATCAGCGCATCCGCCAGGCGATCCACGACGCCGCCGACACTCTGGAGGGCTGACCCATGGGCACCCAACTCACCCGCCGCCAGGCGCTCGCCGGCGCCTCGGGCCTCGTGATCGGCCTGATGCTGCCGCTCCGCGGCGCGCGCGCCGAGGCCGGCGCCGCCGCCTTCGCGCCCAACGCCTTCGTGCGCGTCGCGCCCGACGACACCGTGACCGTGCTCGTCAAGCACATCGAGTTCGGCCAGGGGCCCTACACCGGCTACGCCACGCTGGTCGCCGAGGAGCTCGACGCGAGCTGGGATCAGATGCGGGCCGAGGCGGCGCCGTCCGACGCCCAGCTCTACAAGAACCTCGCCTTCGGCGTTCAGGGCACCGGCGGCTCGACCGCGATCGCCAACGGCTACACCCAGATGCGCGAGGCGGGCGCGATGGCCCGCGCCATGCTCGTCGCCGCGGCGGCCGCGCGCTGGGGCGTTCCGGCCGCCGAGATCACCGTCTCCGAGGGGCGCGTGCGCCATCCGGACGGGCACGAGAGCGGCTTCGGCGCGCTCGCCGAGGAGGCGGCCGGCCTCGCGCCGCCGGCCGAGGTGCGGCTCAAGCAGCCCGCCGAGTTCCGCCTGATCGGCACCGATCGCCCGAAGCTCGACACGCCGGCCAAGACGACCGGCGAGGCGCGCTTCACGATCGACGTGGCGCGCGAGGGCATGCTGACGGTCGCCGTGCTGCACCCGCCCAAGTTCGGCGCGACGCTCGCCTCGCTCGATCCGGCCGAGGCGCTGGCGGTGCCGGGCGTCGAGCGGGTCGAGGAGATCCCGACGGGCGTCGCGGTCTATGCCCGCGAGACCTACGCCGCGCTCAAGGGGCGCGACGCGCTGAAGGCGGCGTGGGACGAGACGGGCGCCGAGACCCGCTCCTCGGCCGAGCTCGAGCGGATCTGGACCGAGGCGGCCCGCCGTCCCGCAACCGTGGCCGAGGAGAGCGGCGACGTCGACGCCGCGCTCGCCGCCTCGGCCGAGGTGCTGGAGGCCGAATACGTCTTCCCCTATCTCGCGCACGCCGCGCTCGAGCCGATGGACGCGGTCGTCGAGCTCCGCGACGGCGAGGCCGACATCTGGGCCGGGTCCCAGCTCCAGACGATCGACCACCAGGTCGCCGCGCGCACCCTCGGCCTGCCGGTCGAGAAGATCCGGATCCACACCATGCTGACGGGCGGCAGCTTCGGCCGGCGCGCGCAGCCCGACAGCCACGTCGTCGGCGAGGCCTGCGCCATCGCCCGCGCCGCCGGCCGCGACGGCGCCTACAAGATGATGTGGGACCGCGCGACCGACATGCGGGCCGGCCATTACCGCCCGCTGACCGTGCATCGCCTGCGCGGCGGGCTCGACGCCGAGGGCAACATCACCGCCTGGGAGAACACGATCGCCAACCAGTCGATCGTCGCGGGCTCGCCCTTCGAGATGCTGATCCGGGACGGGGTCGACGCCACCTCGGTCGAGGGCTCGACCAAGATGCCCTATGGCTGGCCGGCGCACCGGGTCTCCTGGGCGCGGATGGAGGCCGGGGTGCCGGTGCTCTGGTGGCGCTCGGTCGGCCACACCCACACGGCCTACGCGACCGAGGTGTTCCTCGACGAGCTGCTCGCCAAGGGCGGCAAGGACCCGGTCGCCGGGCGCCTCGCGCTGCTGAAGCCGGAGGCCGGGCGCGACCGGGCGGTGCTCGAGCGCGTGGCCGACATGGCGGGCTGGTCGGGGCCCGAGGGGGCCGACGGCCGGGCGCTCGGCGTCGCGCTGCACGAGAGCTTCGACACCTATGTGGCGATGATCGCCGAGGTCTCGGACGAGGGCGGCAGCCCCCGGGTGCACCGGGTCTGGGCGGCCGTCGATTGCGGCGTCGCGGTCAACCCCAACGTGATCCGGGCGCAGATCGAGGGCGGCGTCGGCTTCGGCCTCGGCACCGCGCTCGCCTCGGAGCTGACGCTCGGCGAGGGCGGCGCGGTCGAGCAGTCGAACTTCGACGCCTTCGAGGTGCTCCGGATCGACGCGATGCCGAGGGTTGAGGTCTCGATCGTCGAGAGCGGCCTCGCGCCCTCGGGGATCGGCGAGCCCGGCGTGCCGCCGATCGCCCCCGCGCTCGGCAACGCGTGGCGCGCGCTCACCGGCCGGGCGCCGCGCCGCCTGCCGTTCAGCCGCGCGCGCGCCGAGCGCGCCTGACGGGATGCGCCGCCGGCGGGGGCGACCGCGCCGGCGGCCCGATCTCAGGGCCAGCGGAAGGCGATCTCGTCGAGCATCCGCCCCGCGAGGCGTCGCGGATAGCGCGCGGCCTCGCGCCCGCCGAGGGCGCGGTAGAACCGGCATCCGATCTCGTTGGCGGCGAGCGAGCGGACCAGCAGCCCGCGATGCCCGGCCGCCCGCAGCGCGCGGCGCGACGCGCGGAAAAGCCGCCGGCCGAGGCCCGCGCCGTGCGCCACCGGATCGAGATAGAGTTCGTAGATCTCGCCGGGCGCCGGCCGCGGCCAGCCGCGCAGCGGTCCGAACTCGGCATAGCCGAGCACCCGGCCGCCGAGCTCCACCACGAGCGGCGCGCGCCCCCGCGCCATCCGGTGCCGCCACGCCGCGGCGCTCCGCTCCGTCCCCAGCCGCGCGAGACAGGGCTGCGGGATCAGCCCGGCATAGGCGAAGTCCCACGCCGCGGCGCGGATCGCGGCGAGCGCCTCGGCATCGCCCGGACCCGCCGTCCGGGTGCCGATCGCGCTCCCGTTTTGCGCCGTCATCGCGTATAACTCCCGCAACCCATCCAGATCGGAAAGTGTGTCACCGATGAGCGAGATCGTCGAGAAGCCGCGCACGCTGCCGAAGGCGCGGGTCGACCGCCCGCGGATGTACAAGGTCGTGCTCCTGAACGACGACTACACCCCGCGGGATTTCGTGGTGACGGTGCTGAAGGGCGTGTTCCGGATCACGCCCGAGCAGGCCTACCGCGTGATGATGACCGCGCACGTCAAGGGATGCTGCGTGGTCGCGGTCTACACGCGGGACGTCGCCGAGACCAAGGCCGAGCAGGGCACGGACCAGGGCCGCGCGGCGGGCTACCCGCTCACCTTCACGACCGAGCCCGAGGAGTGAGCTCCGGGGCGCGGCTCGGCCCGAGCCCGCCCTCGCGCTCGAGGAAGGCGGCGATCTCGGGCACGCCCTCGCCGTGCCGGGCGCGCGCGAAGAGGAAGGGGCGGCCTGCGCGCATCCGCGCCGCGTCGCGCTCCATCACCGCGAGCGAGGCGCCGACATGGGGCGCGAGGTCGGTCTTGTTGATGACGAGGAGGTCGGAGCGGGTGATCGCCGGGCCGCCCTTGCGCGGGATCTCCTCCCCGGCCGCCACGTCGATCACGTAGATCGTGAGGTCGGCGAGCTCCGGCGAGAAGGTGGCGGAGAGGTTGTCGCCGCCCGATTCGATCAGGATGAGGTCGAGATCGGGGTGGCGCGCGCGCATCTCGGCGACGGCGGCGAGGTTGATCGAGGCGTCCTCGCGGATCGCGGTGTGCGGGCAGCCGCCGGTCTCGACGCCCATGATCCGGTCCGACGGCAGCGCCTGCGAGCGCAGGAGCGCCTCGGCGTCCTCGCGCGTGTAGACGTCGTTGGTGATCGCGGCGATCGAGTAGCGCCCGCGGAGATGCTTGCAGAGCCGGTCGGTGAGCGTCGTCTTGCCGGCGCCGACGGGGCCGCCGATGCCGCCGCGGAGCGGGCCGGGGGGGGGTAGGGGCGGGGGGGTCATGGCCGGGAGGGCCTCGCGGGGAGGGATGGGAGCCGGGCGGCCGCGGGGTCGGGCGTGATCGTCGGGCCGTCGAACGGGGCGG
>CAZWDE010000032.1:0-2751 GCA_964632555.1 uncultured Limibaculum sp. | reverse complement strand
ATGACCGGAAGAGCCTCACGGGCAGAGTTTCGTGCCGGGCGGCCGCGATGTCGAGCGCGAAGGCGGCCGAGCCGATCGCCTCGAGGGGTGCCGCGGCGGCCTCGGCGGCGAGGCGGAGGCAGAGCGGCTGGAGCGCGGCGAGGACGCGCTGGCCCTGCGCCTGGCCGAGCGGGATCAGCCGGACGCCGGCGGAGACGAGAGTGGCGGCGAAGCTCTGGAGCGTCGCGGGGAGCAGCGCGTCGGCGGGGATGCCGCGGAGCCCGGCCGCCGCGCCGAGCGCGACGGGGAGCGGCGCGGGCGCGACCGCGACGCCCCAGGCGGCGACGGCGTGCGCGAAGGCCGCGCCCTGCGCCTCCGTCTCGGCGAGGCGCTCGGCCGTGGGCTGCAGCGCGCGCGCCAGCCGGGCGAGCTCCTCGAGCGCCTCCGCGCTCTCCTCGCATCGCCCGGCGGCGCGGTGCGCGTGGGCCGCGAGGATCGCGTCGGTGCGCCCGGCGCCGTGCTCGAGCGCGTCGGCGAGCCAGTCGGCGAGGGCCGCCGCGTCGGCCACGCGGCCGGCCGCCACGGCCTCTTCGAGGCCGTGCGACCAGGCGAACGCGCCCGTGGGGAAGCCGGCCGAGAGCCAGGCGAGCAGCGTGGCGATCTCGCCCGCACCGGTCACGGGCGGCCCTCGGGATCGGCGATCGGGGCGAGGCGCCGCGCCGGGAGACGGAGCGGCCGGGCGACGACGCCGGGCGAAAGGGCCACCCGGCGCCTGGACGTGCGGGTCGGCTCAGTCATGGCGGTGCGGGATGCGGGCGTTCGGGTCGTGATCCGCGGCGCCGTGGCTGTGCGGATGGGTGCGGCCGTGGCCGTAGGCCCCGCCCTCGGGGCGGAACGGCGCCTCGACATGGGCCACGCGCGCGCCGAGGCGGGCGAGCATCGCCTCGAGCACGTGGTCGCGCCGGATCAGCAGCCGGCCCTCCTCGACCGCGCAGGGCGTGTGCCGGTTGCCGACATGCCAGGCGAGCCGCGCGAGCGACGCCCCCTCGGCCCGCACCTCGGCGAGCGGCTCGGACGCCGCGCGGACGCGCACCCGGCGCCCGTCCTCGAGCGCGAGGCGCGCGCCGTCGGCGAGCTCGGTCGCCTCGGCGAGGTCGAGCAGGATCGCCTCGCCGTCGGCGAGCACGAGCCGGCCGCGCCGGCGGTAGCGCGCCTCGTAGGGCAGGGCGATCTCCGCCTCGGCGGGTCCCGCCCCGATCACCGCGATCGCCCGGATCACGGCGCGGCGCCCGCGCCGCGCCGGGCGGGCGCCGGGCTCAGCGTGTCTCCGGCCGGTCGGTCACGGCGATCGCGGCCGGCGCGTAGCCGCGCGCGACCATCTCGGCGCGGGTGAGCCCGGTCAGGCGGCGCGCGTCGCGCACCCGCGCCGCGCCGAGCCCGGCATAGAAGCTCTCGATCCGGAGCCGCGGCCACGCGTCCGCGATCCGGGTCCACACAGTCTCCACGCCACGCGCGCGGTCCGACGTCACATCGGTCATTCCGGCATCCCCTCAGCCAATCACTCGTCCGATGGCGACGGTCTGGCAGGGAAACCGGGCGGAATTGGTGACGTTGGGGAAGAAGATTGCGGCGGCGCGCGCCAGCGACCGCCTCGCTGCGGCCGCATTCGCCGGGCGCGCGGGTCAGTCGAGGAATTCGAGCCAGTAGACGGCGCGGACGATCTCCTCGCGCGCGAGGCCGCGGGCCGCCAGCGCCGCGTCGTCGAGCGCCTGGAGCCGCCGGATCGCGCGGTGGCGCCGCTCCGCTTCCGCCGCGAAGCGTGCGCCGGCGAGGATCGCCCTCGCCAGCCGCTCGGCCCCGGAGAGCAACGCCGCGCGCGAGGGCACGGTGGGGAGGCCGAGGCTCTGGACGAAAATGGCGGCGGTCATCGTGGTCAATCCCGTACGCTATGCTTACCGATGGGTTACGGGATAGTTGCGGTTTGCGGCGGAAATAGGGTGCCATTGCGCCTCGGCCCGGCGCTTCGGGGGCATTTTCGGCGCCGTCCCGGGCCGGGATCTGCCGTGGGTTGAACGACGCCGCACGCATGACGATCAGAAGAGGAAATAGCGCTGGGCGAGCGGCAGCACCTCGGCGGGCTGGCATGTCAGCAGCTCGCCGTCGGCGCGGACCTCGTAGGTCTCGGGATCGACCTCGATCCGCGGCAGCGCGTCGTTCAGCTTCATGTCGGTCTTCATCAGCGAGCGGGTGCCGGCGACCGCGAGCACCTCCTTGCGGAGCCCGAGCCGCCCGCGGGCGTCCTCGTGATAGGCCGCCTGGCTGACGAAGAGCGCCGAGGACGCCTCGAGCGAGCGGCCGTGGGCGCCGAACATCGGGCGGTAGTGCACCGGCTGCGGCGTCGGGATCGAGGCGTTCGGGTCGCCCATCAGTGCCGCTGCAATTGCGCCACCCTTGATGACGAGATCGGGCTTGACGCCAAAGAACGCCGGCGACCAAAGCACCAGATCGGCGAGCTTGCCGGGCTCGATTGAGCCGATGTGGCTTGCCATGCCGTGCGCGATGGCCGGGTTGATCGTGTACTTAGCGATGTAGCGGCGGACGCGGAAGTTGTCGTGGCCCTTGCCGTTATCCTCACCAAGTGCGCCGCGCTGCACCTTCATCTTGTGCGCCGTCTGCCAGGTGCGAATAATGACTTCGCCGACGCGGCCCATCGCCTGGCTGTCGGAGGCCATCATCGACAGCGCGCCGAGGTCGTGGAGGATATCCTCGGCC
>CAZWDE010000031.1:0-16007 GCA_964632555.1 uncultured Limibaculum sp. | reverse complement strand
GCGCCGCACCACGATGTCGACCGGCTTGCCCGGCGTGAGGCTGTCGAGCGCGCCGACGAGATCGTAGATGTTGCCGAGTTCGGTCCCCGCGAGGCGCACGATCACGTCCCCGCCGCGGAGCCCCGCCGCCTCGGCCGGTCCGCCCTGCACGACGCCCGAGATCGCGACCCCGCTCGTGCCGTCCTGCGCGTAGTCCGGGATCGTGCCGAGGAACACCCGGCTCATGCGCCGCCGCCCCTGCCCCTCGGGCCGCGCCACCTCGACATAGGCGGGCTCGGCCGCGTCCTGCGCGAGCCCGCGGGCGACGAGCGCGACGAAGCGCGCGATGTCGGCGAGCCCGTCGTGGTTGATCAGCCCGGCGTCGTCGCGCGGCGTGTGGTACTCGGGATGGGCGCCGGTGAAGAGCGCGAGCACCGGCACCTTCGCGAGATAGAGCGCCGTTGCGTCGGTCGGCAGGTAGGGGTCGGGGTTGATGCGGATCGGCAGGCCGACCACCGCGTTCCGCCGCTCGATCTCGCGCTCCCAGACCGGCGAGCTGTCGGTGCCCGAAGCCACCACCCGGTCGCGGAGCCGCCCCACCATGTCGAGATTGACGTAGGCCGAGAGGCTGTCGGCGAGGTCGTCGGCGCCCTCGGCCTCGGCCCGCGCCTCGACGAAGTGGTTCACCCCGATGAGGCCGAGCTCCTCGCCCGACCACGCGGCGAAGAGGATGTCGCGCGCGCCCGCGATCTCGCCCGCGGCGCGGCGGGCGGCGAGCTCCTGCGCCACCTCGAGCAGCGCGGCGATGCCCGAGGCGTTGTCGTCCGCGCCGTTGTGGATCTCGCCGGCCTCGTCGGGCCTCGCCAGCGAGCCCGAGCCCTCGCCGCGACCCAGATGGTCGAGATGGGCGCCGATCGCGAGCGGCGGACGCCCCTCGCCCGGGGGCAGCCCGTCGAGATCGAGCCGGCCGAGCACGTTGCGCCCGGTGCGCGTGTCGACCTCGAGCGCGACGGTCGCCGCCGCGGTGACGCCCGGCAACGGGCGCGGGGTCGCCTCGCCCTGCTGCGCCGCCTCGGTCACGGCGGCAAGCTCGTCGCCGAGGGGGGCGAGCATCCGCTCCGCCGTCGCCCGGTCGACCGCCACCACCGGCACGCCGGCATGGCCGGCGCCCGACCCGCGGCCGAGGCGCGGCAGCGGGCTCGCGAGGCTCACCTCGGGGGGCGGCGCGAAGATCACCCCGCGCGCGCCGCGGGCCTTGGCGATCGCGGCACGGTAGCGGGGCTGGGCGAAGCGGGCGATCTCGGTCTGCCGCTCGGCCGACAGCCCCTGCGGCCGCCCGCGCCAGAGCATCACCCACTTGTCCTCGACCTCCGCGCCCTCGTAGCTGTCGATCGCCGGGCCGGCCGACCCCTCCGGCGCGACGATCCCGTAGCCGAGGAAGACCACCTCGCCCGCCGCGACCTCGCCGCGCGCCGAGAAGGGGTAGGGCCGCCACGCGGTGTCGAGCCCGGGGTCGAGGGTCTCGCCGCCCGCCGCGATGGCCAGCCGGTTGCCCTCGCCGAGCGAGACGCCGGCGGGGAAGTCGAAGGGCTGCGTGTAGCCGCCCCCCTCGCCCGCCGGGTCGAGCCCGATCGCCTCGAAGGCCGCCGCGATGTAGCGGACCGCCGCCGCCTCGCCCGGCGTGCCGGTCAGCCGGCCCTCGAAGGCGTCGGCGGCCAGCGCCTCGACATGGAGGCGGGTGTCGGCCGGATCGATCGCGGCGCGCGTCTCCTCCATGCGGGGCCGGAGCGTGGCCTCGCGGAACGGCGCGTCCTCGAGCAGCGCGAGCGCGGCGTCGTGGTCCCAGTCGGCGACGAAGATCTGGCTCTGGCGTTCGGGGGTCGCGTTGGATGTCCACGAGATCCGGTCGCCGTCGGGGTGGAAGGTCGCGAGCCCGTCGAAGCCCTCGCGCTCGGTCACCCGCACCGGCTCGCGCCGCCCCCCGGCGTCGACGATGTAGAGCTCGAAATTCGCGAACCCCTCCAGATTGCTGGCGAACACGATGTACTCGCCCGAGGGGTGGAAGAACGGCGCCCAGGACATCGCGCCGAGATGGGTGATCCGGCGCTCGTCCGAGCCGTCGGCGGCCATGGTGTAGACCTCGGCCCGCGCCCCGTCCTCGGAGAAGCGGCGCCACACGATGCGCTCGCCGTCGGCGCTCCAGAACGGCCCGCCGTCGTAGCCCGGCGCCTCGGTCAGCCGCCGGAGGTTGGAGCCGTCGGCGTCCATCACGTGGATGTCCATGAAGTAGGACGGGTCGCGGTCGAGCCGCGCGCGCTCGGCCTCGGTGAGCTCGCCCGCATAGGCGTGGCGGTTCGAGGCGAAGACGATCTTCGAGCCGTCCGGCGAATAGGCGCCCTCCGCGTCGTAGCCTTCGGCCGGGGCGAGGCGGCGATACTCGCCCGACACGAGATCGATCTCGGTGATGTCGAAGGCCGGGTCGTAGTCCCACGCGTATCGGCGGGTGCGCCCGCTCGCGCGGAACTCGAGCTCGGCCTCCATCTTCGCCCGCGCCTCCGGGTCGTGCTGGGTCGAGGCGAAAAGCGCGCGGTCGCCCTCCGGGTGCAGCCAGCCGCAGGTGGTTTTGCCGACGCCCGGCGAGAGGCGGCGCACGTCGCCCGTCTCGAGATCCATGCGGTAGATCTGGTAGAACGGGTTGCCCGGCTCGCGCTCGCTCTGGAAGATCATCGCGGTGCCGTCGGCGGAGTAGTAGCCCTCGCCGGCGCGCGCGCCCTCGAAGGTGAGCTGGCGCGCGCCCGAGATCGGCGTGGCCTCGGCGAGGGTGGGCGCGATCGCGGTCAGTGTGGCGGCGGCGAGCGCGGTTCGGAGCGTCTTGGTCAGGCGCATGGGGTCTCTCCAGGTACGGCCCCGCGCGACCTGGCTCGCGGCTCGGCTGCGGGGCGTCGGGGGTCCTTCGGGCGGCTGGGCCAGAAGTGGCCCGCCGCGGGCGGCCGGCAAGCCGCCTTCGCGGCCGCGCTCGCGCGCCCGGCTCACGGGCAGCCCGCGCTCACCCATTCGCGGAGCGCGCCCTGCGAGCCGCGGCCGAAGATGCCGTCGATCGCGCCGCGGTAGAAGCCGCGCTCCTGCAGATACTGCTGCATCTGCTCGGCGGTGAAGTGGCCCTCCTCGAGCAGCGCGAGCTGGTCGGTCACCGCCGGCTCGACCTGGCCGAGTGCGCAGTGCGCCGCCGCCCGGCTCACGCGGGCGAGGGTGTAGTCGGGATCCTGCTCGAGGGCGCGCGAATAGTCCCGCAGCGCCGCCTCGAGATCGCCGAGTTCCTCGAAATCGGCGCCGCGGTTGTAATAGGCCTCGACATAGTCCGGATCGAGCTCGATGGCGCGGGTGTGGTCGGCGACCGCGCCCTCGAGATCGCCCATCTTGGCGAGAACGTTGCCCCGGTTGTTGAAGCCGACCGCGTCGTCGGGATTGAGCAGGAGCGCGGTGTTGTAGTCGCCGAGCGCGCGCTCGGGGCGGCGCACCTGCTCGTAGGCGAGCCCGCGATTGATGAACGCCCAGGAGAGATCGGCGCCCGACAGATCGCCCGACTTGATGATCCGGGTGCAGGATTCGATGCGCAGGATGACGTCGCTCTCCTGGATGCAGCCGTCGATGTCGGCCCCCGGATCGGCGAGGGCGGCGGCCGCCATCAGCGCCGGGGCGAGGACGGTGGCGACAAGGGCGACGCGCATCGGCAGGGACCTCCCACGATCTGTTCTCGGCCTAAGCCGATGCCAAACCAAGGCTCCCCGCGCAACCCCCTGCACTGTCGCGGTTTCCGGCGCTCGCCCCGGGGGCGCTCAGCCGGCCGTGCGCCGGCGCTGGCCGAAGAGCACCTTCTGCGCGTCCCTGTCCGTGGAGAGGTCGAGCCGCTTGTCCTCGCCGACGGCCCGGCCGGCCTTGACCCCGGGGCGCTCCCACATCCGGTCGAGCCAGGCCTTCATGTTGGGAAAATCGGCGATGTCCTGCGCCTGGCGCTGCCAGCCATTGGCCCACGGCCAGGTCGCCACGTCGGCGATCGAGAAGCCGCCGGCGATGTACTCGCGGTCCTTCAGCCGCTCGTCGAGGACGCCGTAGAGCCGGTTGACCTCGTTGGCGTAGCGTTCCTTGGCATAGGGCACGCTCTCCGGCGCGTAGTTCAGGAAATGGTGCGCCTGCCCCGCCATCGGCCCCACATTGGCCACCTGCCAGAACAGCCACTGCTCGATCTCGGCCTGCTCGCGCGGCGTCGCGCCGTAGAGCTTGCCCGACTTGCGCGCGAGATACTGCAGGATGGCGCCCGACTCGAAGATCGAGATCGGCTGGCCGTCCGGCCCCTCGGGATCGACGATCGCGGGCATGCGGTTGTTGGGCGAGATCCTGAGGAACTCCGGCGCGAACTGCTCGCCCTTGCCGATGTTCACGAAGCGGACCTCGTAGGGCAGGCCCATCTCCTCGAGCGCGATGGTGATCTTCCACCCGTTGGGCGTCGGCCAGTAGTGAAGCTCGATCGGCTGGGTCATCTCGGGGCCTCCTCTGACGGCTGTTCGACGCCATGTAACCGGGGGTCGCAGCGGCACAAGGGCGCGGTCAAACCTCGGTGAAGCGGGCTTGGCGCGCCGCGGCGAGCTCGGGCCCCGCAATCTCGCCGACGGGCGCGGGCAGGCGCCGGGGGCGGAAGCGGGCCCAGCGGGGCTCGATCTCCTCGGGGATGCCGGCGGCGCGGAGCGCCGGGATCGCCGCGTCGCGCCGGGCCAGCACGGCGCGGCAGAAGGCCATCACGCCCGGATCGGCGTAGAACGTCCAGTGCGAGACCCGCTCGCGCGCGCGCTCCGGCGCCATGCCGCGCTCGGCGAGCCAGCGGGCCGTGGCGGGATGGTCGATCTGGAGGTCGAGCCAGTCCGGCGCCGCGCGCCCGAGCCCGGCGAGGCCGAGCGGCGGGCCGCGGCGGGCCGCGCGCGGGGTTATCCGGGCGAAGACGGCGTCGTAGGCGTCGTTGGCGCGGCTGAGGAGATGGATCACCTCGGGCCGCGCGCCGGGCTTGCCGGCGGCCTCGAGAAATCCGGCGGCCTCGTCGGCATGGGCGGCCGCCCCGGCCAGCACCAGCCGGCGAAACGGCAGCCCGGGCGCCGCGATGCCGGCCGCGAGCGCCACCCGCGCGCCCAGCGAGTGGGTGAAGGCGTCGACCCGCAGGTCGGGCCGCAGATCGGCGAGACGAGCGAGCAGCCGCGCCAGCGCCGCGCCGGCGCGCGCCGCGCGCGCGTGCACCTCGGCGAAGCCGCGCCGGCCGAAGCGCCCGAGCCGCGCCTCCCACGCGAAGCCCACGGCCAGCGCGGCTCCCGCGAGGCCGAGATCGCGCGCCCAGGCGGCGCGCTCGGGCCGGCGCCTGGCCGAGGGCGGCACCGGCGCGTCGCCGTAGAGCCGGTCGTGCGGGCAGGCGCAGGCGCAGACCTCGCGCCGCCAGGTGTAGCGGAAGCCGTGAACCAGCACGCAGACGGGCGCGCCCGCCGGCAGCGCGCCGAGCGCCGCCGCGAGCCGCGTCTCCCACGGCGCGCCGTCGGGCGTCGTCAGCCGCCCCTCGGCGGTCGCGTTGATCGCGATCCCTGCCATGCCGCGCTCCATCCTTCGCGCGCCGGTCCTCCCACGCCAACAACACACAATTGTGACGATCGGCCGGCGCCGCCAGCCCGGGGTCGCCGTTGCGCTTGACCTCGCCCGCCCGAGCGCCTAGCGGGAATGCGTGGCGAGTTGTCGGACCGGATTGCGGGCCACCCTAAAGATACCGCTAAAGAGGTCGCGGCGCCCGGTCTCGGGCGGCGGCGAGACCCGGGTCCCTGAAGCAGAGGAGGCCGGGCACTCCCCGGAATGCCATGAAGGACGACCACCGCAGCGCGCTCCGCGCCCGCACCCGCCTCGTGCACGCCGGCACCCGGCGCAGCCAGTACGGCGAGACCTCCGAGGCGCTCTACCTCACGCAGGGCTTCGTCTACCCCGACGCCGAGGCGGCCGAAGCCCGCTTCAAGGGCGAGCTGCCCGAGGGCGAGGAGGGTTTCGTCTACGCCCGCTACGGCAACCCGACGGTCGCGATGTTCGAGGACCGCATCGCGAGCCTCGAGGGGGCCGAGGCCGCCTTCGCCACCGCCTCCGGCATGGCCGCGGTGCACGCGAGCCTGATGTGCCAGCTTCGCGCCGGCGATCACGTCGTGGCGGCGCGGGCGCTCTTCGGCTCCTGCCTCTACATCGTCGAGACGCTCTGCCCGCGCTTCGGCATCGCGGTGACGCTGGTCGACGGCACCGATCTCGAGCAGTGGCGCGCCGCGATCCGCCCCGAGACCCGGCTCTTCTTCCTCGAGACGCCGTCGAACCCCACGCTCGAGATCATCGACCTCGCCGCGCTCGCCGACATCGCGCACGGAAGCGGCATCCGCGTGGTGGTCGACAACGTGTTCGCCACGCCGATGTTCCAGCGCCCGCTCGCGCTCGGCGCCGACATCGTGGTCTATTCCGCCACCAAGCACATCGACGGGCAGGGCCGCTGCCTCGGCGGCGTGATCCTCGGCCGCGAGCGCTTCATCCGCGAGGAGGTCGAGCCCTATGCCAAGCACACGGGGCCGGCGATGAGCCCCTTCAACGCGTGGGTGATGCTCAAGGGGCTCGAGACGCTGCCGCTCCGCGCGCACGCGCAGACCGACGGCGCGGAGCGGATCGCCCGCCATCTCGAGACCGCGCGCGGCGTCGCCCGCGTGCTCTATCCGGGGCTGCCGAGCCACCCGCAGCACATCCTCGCGGGACAGCAGATGGAGCGTCCCGGACAGGTGGTCGCCTTCGAGGTCGAGGGCGGCAAGGCCGGCGCCTTCCGCTTCCTCAACGCGCTCTCGCTCGTCGCGATCTCCAACAATCTCGGCGACGCCAAGAGCCTCGTCACGCACCCGACGACCACGACCCACCAGAGGCTGAGCGAGGAGCAGCGCCTCGCGCTCGGCATCACGCCGGGGCTCGTGCGGCTCTCGGTCGGGCTCGAGGACCCGGAGGATCTCGTCGCCGATCTCGACGGGGCGCTCGCGGCGGTCTGACTGTGCGTGCCCGGTCCGCACGGGGGCGGCGCCTTGTCTCGGCGCGGCCCGCCTCTACGTCCCTTGCAGACATCGCGGTGCAGGACCGCGATGCCCGAGGGAATGCGCCGGATGCCTGACCGACCCGAGACTGCCGGCATCGGCGGCGCCGCCCGCCGCCTCCGGAGAGGTTGAGCGGCCCCCTGGCCCGCGCACCCGCCGCGCCAGCGATTGCACGAGACAGCACCATGAACATGATCACGCCTGCCATCGCCCAGTCGCCCGCCGGGGACGCGTCCGACGGAGAGACGGCGAGCCCGACCCGCGACGAGGCCGAGCGCGCGATCGCCACGCTGCGCCAGCTGGCCGAGGCCGACCCGGCCGAGGCGGCCCGCCTCGGCCTCTCGGCGCTGCCGGCGCTCCGACCCGGGGCGGACGGCGCGCTCCGCCGGGATTACCCGGCCGAGTTCCGCCCCGACGACGCCTACAAGGCCGGGATGCCGGATCTCCAGAACGGCCCGTCCTCGCTGATCCGCGGCGCGCAGGCGCCGATCCAGCATGTCGGCATCTCGAACTTCCGCCTCCCCCTGCCCTACCGCACCCGGGACGGGGCGACGATGACGCTCGAGACCTCGGTCACCGGCACCGTCTCGCTCGCGGCGACCCGCAAGGGCATCAACATGAGCCGCATCATGCGCTCGTTCTACCGCCACTCGGACAAGCCCTTCGACTTCGCCCGCATCGAGGGGGTGCTCGACAGCTATCTCGCCGATCTCGGCTCGAGCGCGGCGCGCCTGCAGCTGCGCTTCCGCTACCCGATGCTGCGCCCCTCGCTCCGCAGCGGGCTCGAGGGCTACCAGTACTACCACGTGGCCTTCGAGAGCCTGCGCTCCGACACGGGCAGCCGCCGGGTGATGCATCTCGACTATGTCTATTCCTCGACCTGCCCGTGCTCGCTCGAACTCTCCGAGCACGCGCGCGTGGCCCGTGGCCAGATCGCGACCCCGCATTCGCAGCGCTCGGTCGCGCGCATCTCGGCGGTGCTCTCCGACGAGACCACGGGCCGGCCGCTCTGGATCGAGGATCTCGTGGGGCTCTGCGCCGGCGCGATCCCGACCGAAACGCAGGTGATGGTCAAGCGCGAGGACGAGCAGGCCTTCGCCGAGCTGAACGGCGCCAACCCGGTCTTCGTGGAGGACGCGGTCCGGCTGCTCTACGAGGCGCTGGCGGCGGACGCGCGCATCGCCGACTTCCGCGTGATCGCGAGCCACCAGGAGTCGCTCCACAGCCACGACGCGGTCTCGGTGTTGACGCGCGGCGCCACCTTCGAGCAGGCGAGCCTCGACCCGCACCAGTTCGACACGCTCCACCACGTCGGGTGAGGCGGCTCAGGGCCCCGCGGGAACCGCGAGGGGCACGTAGCGCCCGCTCTCCCAGTCGAGCACGAGGATCCGGTCGAACGCGCCGGCGGGGAATCGCGCCTCGATCCGGCGGCCGAGATCGATGTCGGGCGTCGCGCCCGCGCCCACGCCGGTGACCACGCGCGCCTCCGGCAGCGCATAATGGATGGCGGTGCCGTCCGCGAGCTCGCGCACCGCGCCCCGCTCGCGCGCCACCGCCACGCGGCTCGTGCTCCAGTGGAGCAGCATCGTGGCGCAGGGCGGATAGCCGAGCGACAGGCGAAGCTCGTCGCCCTGCCGCGCGATCTCGGGCGCCGGCGCATCCGGCGCGCGCCGGCAGCGGAAGAAATTGTCGAGGAAGACAAGCTCCTCCGGGCGCTCCCAGTGCCGGCGGATCCAGCGCGGCACCGAGCCCGTCACCGGCGCGTGGGCGACGAGGATCCGCCCCCCCGGCCGGGGCGGCTCGGCCTCGACCGCGGCGCGGAGCGCCGCGAGCGCCGCCGGCTCGGTGTCGCGCGCCGCCGCCCGGAAGGCCTCGGCGCTGGCCGCGAGCCCGACCGAGAGGAAGGCGAGGCCGAGCGCGGTCGCGGCCGGGCGCAGCAGCGCGGCCGGCCAGGGCGGCGCGACGGCCAGCCGCAGGATCAGCAGCGCGAGAAACGGGTGCAGCACGCCGGCGAAGCGCACGTGGTAGGCCTGCAGCATCAGCAGCCCCATCGCCCCGAGCGCGAAGAGCGCGACGAGGGTCTCCGCCTCGCGCGCGCGCCGCTCGCCGTCGTCGGCCGGGTGCCGGCGCGCGGCCTGCCAGCGCCACGCGATCCCGATCACGCCGAGCGCGATGAGCGCGTCGAGCGCGAGGTTGAGCCCGATCCGGAGGGCGGCCAGCGGGCGCTCCGCCAGCACGGCGGGATCGCCGTCGCGCAGGCCGAAGACCAGCGCCTTCACCGTGTCGATCTCGGGGCCGCCGGTCGGCCAGATCGCGAGGCCCCGCGCCATGCCGCGCACAAGCCCGCCGAGCCCGCGCGCGAGCGTGTAGGCGTCGCCCGCGACCGACCCGGTCGCCCAGACGCGGGCCCCGGCCCAGAGCGCGAGCGGCAGGAGGAGCGCCAGCGCCGCCGCCGGCCGCCGCGCCACCAGCAGCGCCCAGAGCGCCGCCGAGACCGGCGCGAAGAGCGCCACCTCCTTCGTGAAGACCGCGAGCGTCAGGAGCAGCACCGCCGCCCACCACACCCGGTGCAGCAGCGCCAGCGCCGCGCCGAGGCAGAGCACGCCGGCGATCGTGTCCTGCTGGAAGCTGACGAAGAGGAGCGCCGTGCCGTAGACCGCCGGCTGCAGCAGCACCACCGCGCCGGCCAGCAGCGCGAGCGCCGGGCCGAGGCCGAGGCTCCGCCCGAGCGAGGCCGCGGCCCCGGCCCCGGCGCCGAGGATCAGGAAATAGGGCAGGAAGTAGAGCCCGTAGGCCTCGCCGAAGAGCCGGCCGTTCAGGTGCATCATCAGCTGCGAGACCGGCCGGATGAAGTGATAGCCCGGCGCGTCGAAGAACTCGCTGTAGCCGAGCGTCAGCCACCGCACCGGGTCGAACGCGCGCGCCGTCTCGTAGAGCGCGATGTCGTCGTGGCTGAGCGCCTTGCCGGCATAGAGCACGGCGGCGGCGACGAGATAGAGCGCGGCGCCGGCGAGGACGAAGCCGGCGCCCCGCCGGAGGCCCGCCCAACCCGCGGGCGCGTCGCCCGTTGCCGCCGCCATCCCGTGTCCTCTCCGCGCCCGCTCCGGCGATGCCCCGGTCCTAGACGATCGCGGGGCCGCCGTCACGGGCCAAGGCGCGGCGCCGCCCGGGCTCAGGCGGCGAGCGCGGCGATCGCGGCCTCCGCGGCGGCCTCGGCCCCCTCGCGCGTCATCGTGCGGTCGGCGGCGACGATCGTGACGTCCTCGATCCCGATGAAGCGGAGCGCGTGGCGGACATAGGGCACCGCGAAGTCGATCGCGCTGTCCACCTCGGTCCCGCCCGAGGCGACGACGAGGATCGCGCGTTTGCCCTCCAGCAGCCCCCGCGGCCCCTCGGGCGTGTAGCGGAAGGTCACGCGGGCCCGCGCCACCTGGTCGATCCAGGCCTTGAACGCCGCCGGCACGCCGAAATTGTAGATCGGCAGGCCGATCACCACGGTGTCCGCCGCCCGCAGCTCGGCCACCAGGGCGTCCGACACCGCGAGCGCCGCGCGCTGCTCCTCGGTGCGCTCCTCCTCGGGGGTGAAGTTCGCGCCGATCCACGCCTCGTCGACCATCGGCACCCCGTCCGCGAGATCGCGGGTGAGGGTGCGCTCCGGCGCGAGGCGGGCCATCACGCGGTCGGTCAGCCGGCGGGTGACGCTGCCCGTCCGGCGCATGCTGGCGTCGATGCGAAGAACCGTGCTCATGGGATCACTCCTTTGTGTGCTGCCGCGGCTCCCGGCCGCTCGCCGGGCAAGTTATTCCTCGTCCCGGCAGAATTCAGAGGCGTCGGGCGAAGTCAGTCTTTCGGGCGAGAGAACGGATGGACCGGTTCGAGGACATGCGCTGCTTCGTGCAGGTGGCCGACCTGCAGAGCGTGACGCGGGCGGCCGAGAGCCTCTCGCTCGCGCCCTCGGCGGTCAGCCGGCGCCTCAAGGATCTCGAGACGCGGCTCGGCGCCCAGCTGCTCACCCGCACGACGCGCCGCATGAGCCTGACCGACGCGGGGCAGGTCTTCTATCGCCGCTGCCGGCAGATCCTCGCCGATGTCGACGAGGCCGAAGCGGAGGTGAGCAACGAGGGCCGCAGCCTCACGGGCCAGCTCCGCATCGCCGCCCCGCTCAGCTTCGGCCTCGCGCATCTGACGCCGGTGATCTGCAGCTTCGTCGAGCGCCATCCGGGCCTTCTCGTCGATGTCGACGTCTCCGACCGGCTGATCGACCTCGTCGGCGAGGGGGTGGACCTCGCCATCCGGATCGGCTCGCTGCGGGATTCGACGCTGATCGCGCGCAAGATCTGCGACGTGCAGATGGTCGCCTGCGCCTCGCCCGGCTTTCTCGCGCGCCACGGGCCGATCGCCGGGCCCGACGCGCTGCGCACGCTGCCCACGCTCTGCTATGTCGGCTCCGAGCGCGGCGACATCTGGCACTACCGCGACGCAACCGGCGAGGAGGCGAGCGTGCAGGTCTCGGTGCGCCTGCGCGCGACCAACGGCAACATGCTGCGCGACGCGGCGATCGCCGGGCTCGGCGTGGTGCGCCAGCCGAGCTTCATCGTCGCGGAGGCGCTCGAGCGCGGGGATCTCGTGCGCGTGCTGCCCGAGGTGGCGTGGACCGGCCTCGCGATCCACGTCGTCTATCCCGAGACCCGGCATCTCTCGGCCAAGGCGCGCGCCTTCATCGACCATGTGCGCGCCAGCATCGGCACCGCGCCCGCCTGGGAGCGCGTGCTCGGCCGCCGCTGACGGCTCAGCCGCGGAGCCCGACGCGCTCGAGGATCGCGGGGATCTTCGACTTCACCTTGAAGAAGCCGGCCGTCGCGTGCGGCCAGGTGAGCGCGTCCCAGTCGCGCCGCGGCTCGGCGAGCCGGATGCCGGCCTCGGCGAGCGGGCCGGCGGCGCGGTCGAGCCAGTCCTTGACCCAGCCGCGCGGCACGAAGGGCGTGACGATCTCGGTCGCACCCGCCGCGCGCGCCCAGTCGGCCAGCGCCGCCGGGTCGCCCGCCTCGAGCGACGTTGCGTCCGGCGCACCGGCCGTGCGCACCCGCCGGGCCGCGTCGGCGAGGGCCGCGCGGTCGAACTCCGCCACGAAGGGCGCCACGGCGCGCGGGGAGCGCCGATGCGCCGCCGCGAGCGTCGCCACGCCCGCGAGATCGGAGCGCGCGAGGCCGAGATCCTCGGGCCGCGCATCCTCCTCGGTGATCAGCAGCGCCGCCGGCCGCGAGGGGTCGGGCGCGATGGGCTCGCGGATCGGCCCGACCGGCGGCAGCGGATCGGGCTCGTTGAGCGGCTCGGCGTCCTCGGCGAGCTCGCGCGGGTCGGGCGCGAAGCGGTTGCGCGTGAACTTCGCGATGTTCCACGCCTTGGCCTGGTAGTTCTTGCCGCGGGTGTGCAGCCCCGCCACCCAGCGCCACGAGAGCGTGTTGGACGCGGGGTCGCCGTCGAGCAGGTGGCGGAGGAAGAAGTCCGCCCCGAGCCGCCACGGCAGGCGCAGCGTGAAGACCCAGATCGAGGCGAACCACATGCGCGCGTGGTTGTGCAGGTAGCCGGTCTCGACGAGCTCCTCGGCCCAGGCGTCGAAGCAGTCGAGCCCGGTGCGCGCTTCCTCCGCCTCGTCGAGCCGCTTGGCCAGCCCGCGGTTCTCGTCGCGCTCCATCAGGTCCCGCTCGAGCCCGCGGACATAGGCGTCCCACACCGTCGGGCGGTTCTCGAGCCAGCCCTTGAAATAGGTGCGCCAGAAGACCTCCTGCACGAACTTTTCGCAGTCCGACGCCCGGTGCCGGTCGAGCGCGGCCGCCACCGCCTCGCGTTCGGTGACCAGCCGGCGGCGCAGATAGGGCGAGAGACAGGAGACCGCGCCGTGACGGCCCGGGCCGTTGTCGTAGTTCCGCCCCTTGGCGTAGCTCGATCCCATCTTCGGCGCGAAGGCCTCGACGCGGGCGAGGCCGGCCTCGCGGGTCGGCTCCGGGCCGTGGGTGGGGGCCATGTCCATCGCGGTCTCCTTCACCAGAAACGGGTGCCGGGCGGGCCCTTGAAGGGGCCGGTGACGCGGGAGGTGATCCAGCCGCCGTAGAAGTCGCCCTCTTGCGGGCGCACCCGCTCGTCGCCGACCCAGGCTTCGTCGACACGGCTGGCGTAGAAGGCGAGGTGCCCCTCGATCGATCGATAGGCCGGCGTGATGTCCGGATAACACCAGGCCGCGCGCGGGCTGCGGCGCTGACCGACCACCAGGTCGAAATAGCGCGCGGGACCCTTCCACTCGCAGAGGCTCATGCCCTCGGCCGGCACGAGCGCGTCGGCCGCCACGTCCTCCGGCGGAAAGTAGTAGACCGGCGGGTGCGAGGTCTCGAGCACGCGGTGGCCGCGCGTGGTCTCGGCGACGGTGCGGCCCGCGACGACGACGCGGAGGCGCTCGGCCACCGGCTCGAGCCGCGGCGGGCGGGGATAGTCCCAGACGCTCTCGGTCGCGGGATCGCTCACTCGGGCCTCCGTCGCGGGATCGGCAGCCAGTAGGGCACGCGGGCGCGGTAGGCCTCGAAGCGCGCGCCGAAGAGCCGCTCGAAGCGCCGTTCCTTGAAGAGCGGCCCGATCAGGCAGTAGGCGGTCAGGGTGAGCGAGACGACCAGCTGGTCGGGCGTCCAGGTCGGCACGGTCCAGAGCGTGAGCGCGAAGGAGACGTAGATCGGCTGGCGCACGAGGCGGAAGAGCCCGGTCGTCGGCATGTCGGGGAACACGGGGCGCACGCCGCGCAGGAGCGACGTCCAGCCGAGGAGGCCCGACTGCACCTCGACGCCGGCGTCGACCGACGCCTTCAGAAGCAGCAGCCACGACAGCGCGTAGAGCCCGCCGAGCGCCCAGAGCGCCCAGCCCTCGGCCTGCCACCAGACCGTGCCGCTGGGCGTCCAGAGCGCGAAGAGCGCGAGGAGCTGGGCCGAGGCGAGGATCACGTAGGTCGTGGGCGCGAGGGTCTGGCCATGGGCGCCGGGCGCGAGGCGCGCCAGCAGGCGCCGCCCGGCCCCCGAGAGCAGCAGCGAGTGCCCGATCGGGAACTGCAGCAGCAGCGCTGCGTTGGCGAGGTGCGACCACGGCTCCGGCACTGCGCCCACGGCGCGCTGCATGCCGAACCACATGCCGCCGATCATCGCGGCCACGGCCACGAGGAAGAGCGCGTGGCACGCGGCGCCGTAGACGAGCGCGAGGGCGATGCGGGCGAGCGGCATGGGCGAGCGGTTCCTGACTGCGACGCCGCGCGAGCTATCCCGGCGCCGTGCGATGTCCAGCCGGCCGCGCCCCGGCGTCGCGGGCTGATCCGGGCGGCGGTGCGGCGCGTAGGAGGGGCAGAGGCATGGGAGGCGGCGATGGCGGTTCGGCGGATGGCGGGGCTCGCGCTCGCGGGGCTGATGACCGGGTGCTCGGTGTTCGGCGGCCGCGCGGCCCCGGAGCCGGACTACGAGACGCTCGTGGCGGACCCCCCCTTCGAGATCCGGCGCTACGACCCGCTCGTCGTGGCGCGCACCACGGTCGACGCGCCCTACGAGGCGGGCGTCGACACAGGGTTCGCGCGGCTTTTCGACTACATCTCGGGGGCCAACGAGCCGCCCTCGGGGGGCGAGGGCGCGGAGATCGCGATGACCGCGCCGGTGCTCACCGAGACCGGGGGCGAGATCGCCATGACCGCGCCCGTGCTGACCGAGGGCGCGGCCGCGGACGGGCCCGTGACGGTCTCGTTCGTGCTGCCCGAGGGCTACACGCTCGCGAACGCCCCGCGGCCGACCGACCCGGCCGTGGAGATCGCCGAGCTGCCGGCGCGCCGGGTCGCCGTGGCGCGGTTCTCGGGCTTCCTCGAGCCCGACAACATCGCCGAGGCGCGCGCCGATCTCGAGGCGTGGCTCGCGCGCCGCGGCGCCGAGCATCGGGGCGACTGGCAGGCGGCGGGCTACAACCCGCCCTGGACCCTGCCGTGGCTCCGCCGCAACGAGGTGATCGTCACTCTGACGGAGTGACCGCCGCGCGGGCCACGCGCACCGGCCGCGGCCGCGGCTCGGGCACCACGCCCTTCTTCGTCATCACGATCTGGAGCCGGCCGAACCCGCCCTCGCGCACCCCGTGAAGCTCGCCGCCGACGATGCTGTAGCGCCGCGTCGTCACGTCGTGCGAGAAGCGCAGCGCGCCGTCCTCGCCGATCTGGCCGATGCGCTTGAAGATCGAGGCGGGCGCGCCGTAGACCTCGGTGGGGGCGTGCATGTCGAGCAGCTCGGCCCGCCCGTCCGCGTGCACGGTGTGGATCAGCAGGTCGTGGCACCACTCGCCGTTCCAAACGCCGTTGCCCCACTCGCCGAGGAAGGCCGCGTATTCCGCCGGCACGCCCGGCGCCGGGTCGTTGATCGGCACCGGCTGGAAGAGGTCGACCGTGTAGCACCCCGGCTCCGTGAGGCTCACGGCCTCGGGCTCCGGCGCCCGCGCCACCTCGCCCGTCGTCTCCGCGCAGGCGCCCGCGAAAAGGGCGAGCCCGGCCATCGTCAGCTGTCGCATCCTGTGTCCCGCTCGTTCCGGCGCGTCTGCGCGCGCTGGCAGCACTCTAGCGGAGCCGCGCCCGCTTGGCGAGATCGGAGCGGCGCCCGCGCTACTCGACCGTGACCGACTTGGCGAGATTGCGCGGCTGGTCGACATCCGTGCCCTTGGCGAGCGCGGCGTGATAGGCGAGCAGCTGGATCGGCACCGAATGCAGCACGGGGGCGAGCACGGGATCGATGTCGGGCAGCACGAGCCGCGCCCAGACCTCCCCGGCCTCGGCGGCGCCGGCGCGGTCGGTGATCAGCAGCACCCGCGCGCCCCGGCTCATCACCTCCTGCATGTTGG
>CAZWDE010000030.1:0-16127 GCA_964632555.1 uncultured Limibaculum sp. | reverse complement strand
CGGACCGGCGCGGACGGCACCGAGGCCGGGCTCCGGCGCTATCTCGAGCGCTATCCGGACGGGCGCCACGCCGCCACCGCCGAGGCGCGGCTCGAGCGCCTCCTCGAGGCCCGCCGCGACGCGGCGATCGAGCGCGAGCGGCGGCTGTGGGCCCGTGCCGCCGAGGCCGGCACCGCCGCCGCCTACCGCCGCTACCTCGCGCGCTATCCGGGCGGCGCCTTCCACAGCCAGGCCCGCCGCCGGATCGCGCGCCTCGAGGCGGCGGAGCGGGCCCGCGCCGAGGAACGGCGCCACGCGCGGATCGAGGCTTCCCTCGGCCTCGCATGGGCCGACCGGCGGGCGGTCGAGCGCCGGCTCACCCGGCTGAACTACGACCCCGGCCCGCGCGACGGCGTGCTCGACGCCCGCGCCCGGCAGGCGATCGCGGCCTTCCAGGGCGACAACCGCCTCGCCCCGACCGGCTATCTCGACCGGCGCACGCTGATCGTGCTGATCCGGCGCACCGGCGGGGTTCGCGGCGGCCCGGAGAGCGCCGCCCGCGTCATCGAGCGCCTGTCGCGGGCGATGGCCCGCCCCTGAGGGCGGCGCGTCGGTCGCGGGCGGCGAGCCCCGCGGCAAGCCCCGCGCCGACCACGAGGACGGCGGCCGCGAGGAGCGACGGCGCGGCGTAGCCCCCGGTGGCCTCGCGCAGCCAGCCGGCGAGCGCGGGGCCGAGCATCTGCCCGGTGCCGAAGCTCGCCGTCATCAGTCCCATCGCGCGGCGGGCGGCCGCGGGGCCGGCGCGGCGCGCCGCCTCCTGCAGGCCGAGCGCGGTCAGCCCCATGAAGGTGCCGCCGAGCGCGACGGCGGCGAGGCCGAGGGCGAGCGCCCCGGTCGCGACGGCGCCGAGCGCCACCCCCGCCGCCTCGACCAGCATCGCGAGCCGGAAGGCCCGCAGCGCCCCGAGGCGCCGTCCGGCCCAGCCCCACAGCGCGACCGACGGGATCGCCGCGAGCCCGACGGCGAGCCACACGCCGCTCTCGGCCCAGCGCCCGGCGTCGCTCTCGCGCAGCGCCGTGACGATGAAGGTCGCGGTGACGACATAGCCGAAGCCGAGGCAGCCATAGGCCGCGACGAGGCGCCAGAGGCCGGAGGGCGGCGCGGCGGCCGCGACGGGCGGCGGGGCGGCCGCGGGAGCGGCGCGCGGCAGCAGGGCGGCCGCCACCGCGAGGCAGGCGAGCGTCGCCGCGCCGCCCATCGCCCAGAGCGCTTCCCAGCCGTCCCCGGCCGCAAGCGGCGGGGCCGCGAGCACCGCGGAGAGCGCCATGCCGACGCCGACGCCGGCGAAATGCACCGCGGCGAGCTCTGGCCGCCCGGCCGCGGCGAGCCGCCCGACGCCGAGGGCCGAGCCCGTGACAAGCACGAGCGCGCTGGCCGCGCCCCCCGCCGCCCGCAGCGCGAGCCAGAGGCCGGCGTCCGGACCGAGGGCCATCGCCCCCGTCGTCGCCGCGCTCGCCGCCAGCCCGAGGAGCAGCCATGGCCGCGGCGCCCGGCCGAACACCGGCAGCGTCGCCGCCAGCGCGCCGACGAGGTAGCCCGCGAAATTCGCCGACGCGAGGAGCCCGGCCTCGGCCGGGGCGAGCCCGGTGCCCGCCGCCATCATCGGCAGCGCCGGGGTCAGCAGGAAGCGCCCGAGCCCCATTGCGCCGGCGAGCGCGGCGAGCCCGCCGACCGCCATCGCGAGCGGCGCGAGCCCGTCGCCCCGCGCCTGCGCGTCGCCAGTCTTGCCGTTCATTCGCGGGCCGCCCATATCCCTCGAACGGCGGGGGCCTCGCGGACCCGCCCGCCATTTGTCGCTTGCTACGAGGACAACCGGCCCATGTCACGCATCTCGCTGGCGTCGCACCCCTTCCTGCTCGGGTTCGACCGTCTCGACGAAATGGCCGAGCGCGCCGCGCGCTCGGGCACCGAGGGCTACCCGCCGTTCAACATCGAGCAGCACGGCGAGGACCGCTATCGCATCACGCTCGCGGTCGCCGGCTTCACGCCCGACGACCTCTCCGTGACCGTGGAGAACGGGCATCTGGTGATCCGCGGCCGGCGCGCCGCGTCCGGGGAGGACGACCGCGTCTTCCTGCACCGCGGCATCGCGCTGCGGCAGTTCCAGCGCAGCTTCGTGCTGGCCGAGCGCATGGAGGTGACCGGCGCCCGGCTCGATCTCGGGCTGCTCCACGTCGATCTGGAGCGTCAGGCGGCCGACCCCGCCGTGACGCGGATCGACATCACCAGCGCGGGCTGACCCGCGCGCAACGTCCGTCCGAGAGGAGAGATGCGATGAGCGATACCCCGACCCCGCCGGCGGCCGAGCGGCCGATCGTCTATGTGCGCGAGGCCGACCCGGCGATCCTGCCCGAGCATCTGAAGAACGCCGAGGCGAAGATCTACGCGGTGCACGACAGCGCGGGCAACCCGCTCGGCATCGCGCCCAACCGGCGCATGGCCTTCGCGCTCGCGGCGCGCAACAACCTCTCGCCGGTCAGCGTGCACTGACCGGCGCCGGCGCGCTCAGGCGGCGCGCGAGGCCGGCGGCTCGGTGATCAGTGCGTAGAGCGCCTCGCCCTTCGGGGTGCTGCGGAGCTTCTCGCACACCTCGCCCGAGCGGAGCAGCCGCGAGACCCGCGCCAGCGCGCGCAGGTGGTCCGCGCCCGAGTTCTCGGGCGCGAGCAGCACGAAGACGAGATCGACGCCGCGCCCGTCCATCGCGTCGAAATCCACCGGGCGCTCGAGGCGCGCGAACAGCCCGACGATCTGGTCGAGCCCCTCGATCCGCGCATGCGGGATGGCCACCCCCTCGCCCATCGCGGTCGAGCCCAGCTGCTCGCGCGCCGTCAGCCCGGCGATGACGTGGCGCGCCGGGATCGCGTAGGTGTCGGCCGCGCGGTTGGCGATCTCCTGGAACAGGTGCTTCTTGCTGCTGACCTTGAGGGTCGGCAGAATCGCGCTTTTCGCGACGAGATCGGCGAGTTCCATGTGTCGGTCCTCACGGGTGGCGGTTGACGGGCTCAGGCCTCGGAGACGATCGCGGGATCCACCCAGCCGATGTTTCCGTCGTCGCGCTGAAAGACGATGTTGAGGCGGCCGTTCGCCTCGTTCTTGAACATCAGAAAGGGCGCGTGCGCAAGTTCCATCTGCATCACCGCCTCGCCCACCGAGAGCGTTTTGATGTCGGTCTTCATCTCGGCGATGATCACCGGCTGGAAGCCGTTCTCGGCCCCGGTCTCGGCGGGCGTTGCCTCCGGCGTGCCGGGCGCGGCGGGCTCCTCCTCCTCGCCATGGGGCGCGAGGACGTAGGCGAGGGCCTCGGTCGCGGGCACCGGCGTGGTGCGCGCCTGGTGATGGTCCTTCAGCTTGCGCTTGTAGCGGCGGAGCTGCTTCTCGATGCGGGTCGCGGACTGGTCGAAGGCGGCGTAGATGTCGGCGTGCATCGCCTCGGCCTTGGCGGTCAGCCCGGTCGGCAGGTGCACCGAGCTGTCGCAGCGGAAGCCGTGGCCGTCGCGCGCGAAGACCACGGTGGCGTCCACGGGACGGTCGAAATACTTGGCCACCGATTCGGCGAGACGCTCCTCGACATGGGTGCGCAGCGCGTCGCCCACGTCGATCTGTTTTCCCGAAACCCTCGTGTACATGCGTCCTCCCTCGACATCGGGCCCGGCCGGGCGCCGTGGGGTTCCTTGGCGCCGAAGCCGGCGCGCGACCCGACCAAAGCAAGTGGGGGCTGGCCGGGCCGCCTTGAAGACCTCCGATCGACGCGCGCGTCAAGAACCTGTCACAAGCGCGTGCCGGCGCCGGCGCGCCGCCGAGGACGGGATGCCGAGGGCGCTGCGGTATTTCGCGACCGTGCGGCGCGCGATGTCGATCCCCTCGCCGCGCAGGATCTCGACGATCTGGTCGTCGGACAGCACCGTGGCGGCGGTCTCGGCCTCGATCAGCCGGCGCAGGCGCTCGCGCACCGAAACGGCCGAGCTGCCCTCGCCGCCGCCGACGGCGTTGGAGAAGAAGAACTTGAGCTCGAAGATGCCGCGCTCGGTGGAGATGTATTTCTGCGTGGTCACGCGGCTGACGGTCGACTCGTGCAGGCCGATGGCGTCGGCCACCATGCGCAGCGAGAGCGGGCGCAGCGCGCGCACCCCCTCGGCGAGGAACCCCTCCTGCTGGCGGACGATCTCGCTCGCCACCCTGAGGATCGTGCGCGCGCGCTGGTCGAGGCTCTTGACGAGCCAGCTCGCGTTCTCGCGGCAGGCGGCGAGGTAGCTCTTGGTCTCCTCGCCCCCCTTGGCGAGCAGCGTGGCATAGCGGCGGTCGATCAGCACCCGGGGCAGGGCCTCCGGGTTGAGCTCGACATGCCAGCCGCCCCAGCGATCGGGCCGCACGAACACGTCGGGCACCAGCGTCTCGGGCTCGGTGACGGCGAATCGCGCGCCCGGACGCGGGTCGAGGGTGCGCAGCTCGCGCACCATGTCGGAGAGATCCTCGCCGTCGACGCCGCAGATCCGGCGCAGCCGCTCGAACTGCGCCTCGCCGAGGAGATCGAGGTGGTCGAGCAGGGCGCGCATCGCCGGGTCGAGCCGGTCGCGCTCGGCGAGCTGGAGCGCGAAGCACTCGGCGAGCGAGCGCGCGCCGACGCCCGTGGGCTCGCAGCGCTGGAGGAGCGCGAGCCCGGCCGCGAGCGTCTCGGCGCTGGTTCCGAAGCGCGCGGCGAGTTCGGACGGATCGGCGGCGAGATAGCCGCGCTCGTCGATCTCCTCGACGAGGGCCCGCGCCGCGAGCCGCGCGGTCTCGGGCGCGCGCATCTGCCCGATCTGCGCGGCGAGATGGGCGCGCAGCGTCGGCGTCTCGGCGAGGCGGGCCTCCGCGCCGTCGGCGTCCTCGGGATCGACCGCCTGCCCGATGCGCGCGGCCAGCGCGCCGGTCTCGCCCGGCAGCGGCGCCGCATCGGCCCGCGCGGTGTCGTAGAGGTTCTCGGCCCCGGTGTCGAAGGTCTCGGCGGCGAGCCCGGGATCGCCCTCGGCCAGCCGCGTGTCGGCGGCGGTCTCGGCCGCGGGCGAGGGGTCCGGCGCCGGCTCGGGCTCGCCGTCCCCGGCGCGGTCGGCGGGCTGGTCGGTGAGCAGCGGGTTCTTCTCGATCTCCTCGGCGACGAAGGCCGCGAGGTCGAGCGAGGACATCTGCAGCAGCCGGATCGCCTGCTGCAGCTGCGGCGTCATCACCAGCTGCTGGCTCTGGCGCAGCTCGAGCCGCAGTCCCGCCGCCATCGCCGTCGACCCTCCTCCCCGCTCCGCCATCGCGGCCGAGCGTGCCGGCGGAGGCTTACTAAATCCGGAAGCCCTCGCCGAGATAGACGCGCCGCACGTTGTCGTCGCGCACCACCTCCTCGGGGCTGCCGCTCATCAGCACCCTACCATCATGCAAGATGTATGCCCGGTCAATGATCTCGAGCGTCTCGCGCACGTTGTGGTCGGTGATGAGAACCCCGATGTCGCGCTCCTTGAGGTGGCCCACCAGCGCGCGGATGTCGCCGACCGCGATCGGATCGATGCCGGCGAAGGGCTCGTCGAGCAGCACATAGGAGGGGTTGGTGGCGAGGCACCGCGCGATCTCCACGCGGCGCCGCTCGCCGCCCGAGAGCGAGGAGGCCGGCGCCCGCCGCAGATGGGTGATCGAGAACTCCCCGAGCAGCTCGTCGACCCGGCGCTCGCGGATCCGCCGGTCGGGCTCGTCGATCTCCAGAACCGCCTTCAGGTTGTCCTCGACGGAGAGCCCCCGGAAGATCGACGCCTCCTGCGGCAGGTAGCCGAGCCCGAGCCGCGCGCGGCGGTACATCGGCAGGGTCGACACCTCGATCCCGTCGAGATGGATCGTGCCGGTGTCGCACGGGATCAGCCCGATGATCATGTAGAAGCAGGTGGTCTTGCCGGCGCCGTTGGGGCCGAGGAGCCCCACCGCCTCGCCCCGGGTGAGCGAGATCGACACGTCGCGCACCACCGGGCGGCGGCGGTAGCTCTTGCCGAGGCCCGTGACCGTCAGCCCCTCGCGCACGGGCCGGAGCGCGTGGAAGAGCGATCGCCTCAATTGCTCGCCGCCGGCTCGCGCTTGGGCTGGAAGATCACCTTGACGCGCCCGTCGCCACCGTCGCCGGCCTCCGGCGCCGGACGCCCGCCCTGCATGTTGGCGACGCCGGTGTTGAGGTTGATCGCCAGCTCGTTGCCGGTCATCGCGTTGGCGCCCTGCGTCAGCAGCACGTCGCCGCGCAGGAACATCATGCCCGAGGCGACGTCGTACTCCGCGAAATCGCCCTCGGCGGTCTCGGTGCCGTTGGAGAGGAAGACGTTGCCCTCGGCCTTCATGTTGCGGATCGCCCCGGTCTCCTGGTCCGCCTCGTCCGGGTCGAAGGCCACCACCACGCGGTCGGCGTCGAGACGCAGCGTGCCCTGGCCGGCCTTCACGCCGCCCGAGAAGATCGCGATCCCCTCGGACTGGCGCACCTCCAGGCTGTCGGAGGTGATCTCGATCGGCTCCGAGCTGTCGTGCTTGAAGCCGCCGAAGGGGCCGGCCGCCTGCCCGAGCGCGGCGCCCGCCGTGAGGGCGCCGACCACCATGGCGGCCAGCGCCGACCTCAGAACTTCGATCATCCGGCGCTCCTTCCGCTCGCCTCGCGGCCGCCGGGTGCCCGCCCGGCCCGCGCGTCTCACTCGGTCCGCCCCCCGGCCTCGGCCGTGGCGGCGCCGGACGCGGCCGCGTCCTCGGACGGACCGCGCGCCTCGGTGGGGATGAATACCACGCGCACACCGCCCTCAAAGAGAATTCGGGTGCCCGCCGCGGCGTCCTCGCCCCGGGTCAGCCGCATCGATCCGGCCTCGAGCGTGCCCGAGGGCCCGCTGGCGCGCACGGGGCCGGGGCTCCGCGCCATCCGGTCGGCCATCCGGAGGATCAGCCGCTCGCTCTCGAAGCGCTGCCCCTCCGAGGTCTCGAGCCGCACGCCGCCCTCGAGCACCAGCCGCTCCCGCTCGCGCAGCATGAACCCCCGGTCGGACCGCCCGGTGAGCCGGCGCCCGTCCGCGATCTCGATCTCGCCGGCCGGGCGCGCGAGCAGCACCCGGTCGGCGACCACGCCGTCGGGCTCGGCCGTGGCGGCGCGCAGCACGAAGGGCTCGCCCGCCTCGGTCTGACCGACGAACCGCGGGTTCTCGAGCTTCATGCCGGCGGCGAGCCGGGCGATCTCGGCGGGCGTGAGGAGCGCGGTCACGTCGTGCTCGCCGCGGCCGGAGACGAAGATCGCGCCGATCAGCCCGGCCGAGATGATCGGCAGCGCGATCTTGAAGAGCCGCACGCGCCGCGAGTAGCGGCTGACCGCGGCCTGCTGGGCGCCGCCGATGGGGCCCGCGTCGCGCGCGTCATCCTTGGCCATCGCCGGCCTCCTCGCCGCGCCGGCCGACGCCCTCGTCGATCCCGGCGCGCAGGCAGTCGTGCACGTGGATGAGGCCGACCGGCCGCGCCGGCAGGCGGTCGCCCTCGGCGAGGACGAAGAGGCAGAGCGTGCGCCGCGGCGCGTTCATCAGCGACAGCGCCTCGGTGGCGAAGGCCTCCGCGCCGATCGTCTTCGGGTCCGGCGTCGCGACCGCGCCGGCCCGGCGCGCGAGCAGTCCCTCCATGTTCCGTCTCAGGTCCCCGTCGGTGATCACGCCCACGAGCCGGCCCGCGTCGTCGAGCACGCCGGTGATGCCGAAGCCCTTGGCCGACATCTCCACGAGCGCCTCCGGCATCGGCGTGTCAACGCCGACGAGCGGCATTTCCGGCCCCGCATGCATCAGGTCGGCGACGCGGGCGAGCCGCGCGCCGAGCGTGCCGCCGGGGTGGAAAAGCGCGTAGCGCTCGCGGGTGAAGGCGCGGCGCTCCATGAGGGCGACCGCCAGCGCGTCGCCGAGCGCCATGGTCAGCGTCGTCGAGGTGGTGGGCGCCAGGCCGTTCGGGCAGGCCTCCTCGGCGTCGGGCAGCGTCAGCGCCACGTCGGCCGCCCGCAGCAGCGTCGAGCCCGGCCGGCTGGCGACCCCGACGAGCGGGATCGCGAAGCGCCGGCTGTGCGCGATGATGTCGGCAAGCTCGCGCGTCTCGCCGGAATTCGAGAGCAGCAGCAGCACGTCGGCCGTCGTGATCATCCCGAGATCGCCGTGGCTCGCCTCGGCCGGGTGCACGAACTGCGCGGGCGTGCCGGTGGAGGCGAGCGTCGCCGCCACCTTGCGCGCCACGTGGCCCGACTTGCCCATGCCGGAGACGATCACCCGCCCGGTCGCCGCCTCGAGGCGCGCCACCGCCTCGGCGAAGCCCGGCCCCAGCGTCTCGGCGAAGCGCGCGAGAGCCGCCGCCTCGGTGGCCAGAACCCGCCGCCCGGCGGCGACGGCGGCCGAGGCCCGGAGATCGGCCGCGCCGGCCGCCGCGTCCTCGCGCGCCCCCGCGGCGCGCCGCGCGGTCCCGATCTGCCCCGTCGCCCGGTCGGTGGTCATGCGCTCAGTGCTCGAACACGTCCGGCTCGGCCCAGCCGCCCAGATCGAGCAGCGCGCGGTCCGGCAGGAAGCGGAAACAGGCCTCGGCGAGCTCGATGCGCCCCTCCCGGTCGAGCCGGCGGTCGAGCTCCTCGCGGAGCGCGTGGAGATAGAGCACGTCGGAGGCGGCGTAGTCGAGCTGGGCGAGGCTCAGCTCCGCCGCGCCCCAGTCCGAGCTCTGCTGCTGCTTCGAGATGTCGACGCCGAGGAGGTCCTGGCAGAGATTGCGCAGGCCGTGGCGGTCGGTGAAGGTGCGCACGAGCTTCGAGGCGATCTTGGTGCAGTAGACCGGCCGCGTGACGGTGCCGAAGGCGTGCGCCAGCACCGCGATGTCGAAGCGGCCGAAATGGAAGAGCTTGGTGACGCCGGTGTCGGCCAGCAGCGCCTGGAGCCGGGGCGCCGCGGTCTGGCCGCGGGCGATCTGGACGAGATGGGCGGTGCCGTCGCCGCTCGAGAGCTGGACGAGGCAGAGCCGGTCGCGGTGCGGCTGGAGCCCCATGGTCTCGGTGTCGACCGCCACCGCCGGCCCGAGATCGAGGCCCTCGGGCAGGTCGGTCTGGTGGAGCGTCACGGCCATCGGGCGCCTTTCGTCCTCGGTCGGCGCTCGGATCGGGACTGGGCTCGCGGGATCATGGTGCCCAGGAAAGGACTCGAACCTTCACGCCCATACGGGCACTAGCACCTGAAGCTAGCGCGTCTACCAATTCCGCCACCTGGGCACGGGATCGGCGCGCCCTTGCGAGCGCGTCGCCCACTTAGGACGGGGGAGAGTGCCTGTCAACGCCTCGGGGGGTGCGCCGCCGGCCGCGGCGTGCGGGCCGGCGCGGCCGGTCGGCGGGCGCCCGCGGCACGTCTCTCGCCCGGCGGGACCGGCCGGTTTTCGGCGCCCGGTCGGGATCGGATTTCTGCGTCTCGACCTCGGTGCGGAGCGGCTCCGTGCCCCGGCCGCCGCGCTCGCCGGCTCCTCGCGTTTCGCGCCGCGCCGGGCGGGCCCGTCGATCTCCTTCGAGGTCCGCTCGGGCAGGTCTTTCTTCAGGATGTCCTGGGTAAGCGGGGTGATCGACCTTCCGTCGATGCCGTCGGTCTCGCCCTGAACGCGTGTCGCCACCAGTCGGTGCACCACATCGCGGCCGCTCCGGTTGCCGCCACGTCGGACTGGCAGACAGCTCGCGGGCGGGCGGGCGCGCCGGGCGATAGACGATGGAGGCTTGCCGTGGTCGCGAGCCGCGCTTAGTCAACGGGTCGGGCTGACAGGAGGGGAGGCCGGATGCCGATGCCAACCACGGACGCGCCAGTGGTCGCGATCATCGGCGGCTCGGGCTTCGTCGGCCGCTACATCGCGCAGGCGATGGCGCGCGCGGGCTGGCGCGTCCGGGTCGGCTGCCGGCGCCCGCACGAGGCGCATTTCGTGCGCCCCTACGGCGTCGTCGGGCAGGTCGAGCCCGTGCAGGTCAACATCCGCGACGACGCGTCCGTCGCGCGGATCGCGGCGGGTTGCCGGGCCGTGGTCAACTGCGTCGGCATCCTGTTCCCCTCGGGCAAGAACACCTTCGAGACGATCCAGGCCGAAGGGGCGGGCCGCGCGGCGCGGGCGGCGCGCGAGGCGGGCGCGGAGCGCTTCGTCCAGCTCTCGGCGATCGGCGCCGATCCCGAGAGCCCGGCCGCCTACGGGCGCAGCAAGGCGGAGGGCGAGCGGCTGGTGGCCGAGGCGTTCCCCGAGGCGATGATCCTGCGGCCCTCGGTGGTCTTCGGCACCGAGGACCAGTTCTTCAACCGCTTCGCGCGGATGGCGCGGCTCTCGCCGGCGATCCCGGTCGTCGGCGGCTCGACGCGGTTCCAGCCCGTCTGGGTGCAGGACGTCGCCGAGGCGGCCGAGCGCGGCATCACCGGGGCGGCGGCGCCCGGCATCTACGAGCTCGGCGGCCCCAACATCTACACCTTCCGCGAGCTGATCGAGCTGATGCTCCGCGTGATCCGGCGCAAGCGGCTGATCGTCGACATCCCGTTCTTCGCGGCCCGGCTCCAGGGGCGGGCGCTCGGCCTGCTGCCGGAGCCGCCGATCACGCTCGACCAGGTGCGCCTGCTCGAGCGCGACAACGTGGTGAGCCCGGGCGCGCGCGGCTTCGCCGAGCTCGGCATCGAGCCCGAGGCGCCCGAGGGCATCATCGAGAGCTATCTCTACCCCTATCGCCCCTACGGCCAGTACGCCTCGCTGATCGAGAGCCGCCGCGCCGAGGACTGAGCGATCAGCCGATCAGCCGCGCGATCAGCACCAGCACGATGGCGCCGAGCGTCGCGGTGGCCACGGCGTTGACGAGCGGATGCCCGAGATTGATCGGGATGCCGAGGGCCGGGACGAGGAAGCCGCCGACGACCGCGCCGAGCAGGCCCCAGATGATGTATTTCACGAGGCTTCCGCCGCCGACGATCAGGCTGGCGAGCCAGCCGACGACGAGTCCGAAGACGAGGACGACGACGATCTGCGTGATCTGCTCGGTGCTCATGGGTCCCTCCGATTGCGCGCCGACACGGCGTGAACGCGCGGGCCGCGCGCCGCGTTCCGCCGGGCGCCGGACCTTGCGTCAGGTATACGCGATCCAGAGCAGGATTGCGCCCAGAACCAGCCGGTAGAGCGCGAAGGGGGCCATGGTCCACGCCGCGCGGAACATCCCCATCATGGCGCGGAGCGCGGCGAGCGCGGCAAGGCCGGCGAGCAGGGCGGCGAGCGCGAAATCGGCCCCGAGCGCGAGGTTTCCCTCGGCGAGGAGCCCCGCCACCTCCACCAGCGCCGCCGCGGCGATGGTCGGCACCGCCATCAGCAGGGCGAGCCGGGCCGCCTCGTCGCGGCGATAGCCGAGGGCGCGGGCGGCGGTCATGCAGGCGCCGGCCCGCGAGGTGCCGGGGATGAGCGCGAGCGCCTGCGCGAGCCCCATCAGGACCGCGTCGCGGAGGCCCCAGGCGTCGCCGTCGCGGCGCTCGGCGCCCAGCCGGTCGGCGAGCCAGAGCAGGATCCCGCCGAGGAGCGTCGCCCAGCCGATCACGGCCACCGCGCGGAGCCCCTCCATCGCGCCCGAGAGCTTGAGCGCGAGGCCGGCCGCCACGGCGGGCAGGGTGGCGAGCGCGAGAAGGGCGGCGAGGCGCGCGTCGGGCTCGCCCCAGCGCCCGGTCGCGATCGCCGCGGCTCCGGTCGCGATCCGGCCGACATCGCGCCGGAAGTAGAGGCAGACGGCGACGAGCGTGCCGAGATGGACCGCGACGTCGAGCGTCACGCCCTGGTCGGGCCGGCCGGTCAGCAGCGGCCAGAGGGCGAGATGGCCCGAGGAGGAGATCGGCAGGAACTCGGTGATCCCCTGGATCAGCGCCAGGATGACGAGGTCGGCGAGGCTCATGGGCGGTCCGGTGCGGCGGGCGGGCCGCGACAGGAGTACAGCGCGCCCGCCGTGCGGCAAGCGCCGTTTTATGTCAGCATAGCTGTCATATATATCCCGAAAATGTCGACTCTACCGGCGCGACCCCGCCCGGCGAGCGGGTCTCGCCCACGCGCGGCATCGAGCTAGGTAAGCATGACTGACTTTATTTCGCGTGGCGTTCGCGGTATGCACCACGCGAACCGCCGGCCGTCCGGCGGACCGAACTCACGAGCGGGGAGGCCGCCATGGCGCAGACGATGCTGAAGTTCACGAGCCTCGGCCCGGAGATGCCCGAGAAGCGCCCGGCGCGCGAGCGGGCGCACGACTTCGGCGAGATCTACCGCGAGTACGCCGCCGCGAAGGCCGCCGACCAGGCCGCGCGCTGCTCGCAGTGCGGCGTGCCCTTCTGCCAGACGCACTGCCCGCTCCACAACAACATCCCAGACTGGCTGAAGCTCACCGCCGAGGGGCGGCTGCGCGAGGCCTACGAGGTCAGCCAGGCGACCAACACGTTCCCCGAGATCTGCGGCCGGATCTGCCCGCAGGACCGGCTCTGCGAGGGCAACTGCGTGATCGAGCAGTCGGGCCACGGCACCGTCACGATCGGCGCGGTGGAGAAGTACATCACCGACACGGCCTGGGAGGAGGGCTGGGTCGAGCCGATTCGCGTGCCCGCCGAGCGCCCCGAATCGGTCGGCATCGTCGGCTCGGGGCCGGCGGGGCTCGCCGCCGCCGACCGGCTGCGCCGCATGGGCTTCCAGGTGACGATCTACGACCGCCACGACCGCGCGGGCGGGCTGATGACCTACGGCATCCCGGGCTTCAAGCTCGAGAAGCCCGTCGTGATGCGCCGCAACGCGCAGCTCGAGGAGGCGGGCATCCGCTTCCGGCTCGAGTGCGAGATCGGCCGCGACGTGCAGTTCCACCACCTGCGCGACACCCACGACGCGGTGCTGATCGCCACGGGCGTCTACAAGGCCCGCGAGCTCAAGGCGCCCGGCTCCGGGCTCAACGGCATCGTGCCGGCGCTCGACTTCCTCACCGCCTCGAACCGCATCGGCTTCGGCGACCATGTCCCGGCCTATGCCGACGGCACGCTGAACGCCGACGGCCGGAACGTGGTCGTCGTCGGCGGCGGCGACACGGCGATGGACTGCGTGCGCACCGCCGTGCGCCAGGGCGCGACCTCGGTCACCTGCCTCTACCGCCGCGACCGGGCCAACATGCCGGGCAGCCAGCGCGAGGTGGCCAATGCCGAGGAGGAGGGCGTGCGCTTCGACTGGCTCGCCGCGCCGAAGGCGTTCCTCGGCGAGAACCGGGTCTCGGCGGTGAAGGCGATCCGCATGCGCCTCGGCGCGCCCGACGCCACGGGCCGGCAGAGCCCCGAGGAGATGCCGGGCTCGGACTACACGCTCGACGCCGATCTCGTGATCGAGGCGCTCGGCTTCGAGCCCGAGGAGATCGTGCGGCTCTGGGGCGTCGAGGGGCTCGAGGTCACCCGCTGGGGCACGGTCAAGGCCGATTTCCGCACCCACGAGACCTCGCTGCCGGGCGTCTACGCGGCGGGCGACATCGTGCGCGGGGCCTCGCTCGTGGTCTGGGCGATCCGCGACGGGCGCGAGGCGGCCGACGCCATCGCCGAGCGGCTCGGCGCGGCGCAGGCCATCGCGGCGGAGTGAGGTCGTGGACGGGCGGTGCCTCTGCGGGGCGGTGACGATCCGGGTCGGCGCGCACGCGCCGAGCGTGGGCGCCTGCCACTGCGCCATGTGCCGGCGCTGGAGCGGCTCGGCCTATTTCGCCTTCGAGGCGGACCCGGGCGGCATATCGGTCGCGGGGCCGGTCCGGGCCTACCGATCGTCGTCCTTCGCCGAGCGCGCCTTCTGCGGCACCTGCGGCAGCCATCTGTGGCTCAAGGACGACGACGGGCCCTACGAGCTGATGCCGGGGCTCTTCGACGGCGCGCAGGGCTTTCCGCTCGCCAGCGTCGTCTACGCCGACCGCGCGCCCGCCTGGCTGCCGCTCGCGGCCGGCGAGGCGCGGCGGCGCAGCGCGGCGGAGTACGAGGCCGAGGAGCCCCACGTGGCCGAGCCCGGCGGGAGGACCGCATGAGCATGACGGGAGCCTGTCTCTGCGGCGCGGTCCGGTTCCGGGGCGAGGGCCGGCCCGAGGGCATCTCGGTCTGCCATTGCGGGCAGTGCCGGGTGTGGTCGGCGGGTCCGCTGATGGTCGTGTGGTTCCCCGGCGGCGTCGCGGTCGAGGCCGGCGACACGCTCGCGTGGTACGGGAGCTCGGACCATGGCGAGCGCGGCTTCTGCACGCGCTGCGGTTCGAGCCTCTTCTGGCGGAGCCCGGGGGAGCCTAGGGCGTGGGCGGCCTCGGCCAACGCGCTCGCCCAGGGCGGCGGGCTGGCGATCCGCGAGCACATCTGGGTGGAGGACGCCGCGCCGTGGGACGTCTACGCGGCGGACGCGGCGCGCAAGACGGCGGCCGAGTGCCTGGCGGAGGCGCGCTCGTGAGCCTGACCGGACGGTGCCTCTGCGGCGCGGTGCGCCTGACGCTGCCGGCGCCGGTGACCGAGGTCGACGCCTGCCATTGCGGGATGTGCCGCAGGCTGTGCGGCGGCGGGCCGATGTTCGCGCTGCACGCCCCGGGCGGCGCGCGGCCCGCGGTCGAGGGCGAGGCGGCGCTCCGCGTCTACCGGTCCTCGGACTGGGCCGAGCGCGCCTTCTGCGGCACCTGCGGCACGCCCGTCTGGTACCGTTTCGTGGAGGACGATTTCCATTCGCTCTCGGCCGGGCTGTTCCCGCCCGAGGCGCTGAGGCTGACGAAGCAGATCTTCGTCGAGGAGAAACCCGGCTTCTACGACCTCGCCAACGACACGCCGAAGCTGACCGGCGAGGAGGTCGTCGCCGATTACATGGCCCAGAGGGCCGACACTCGAGGGAGTGCGCCATGACCCGTTTCGATCCCGCCGCCTACGAGGCCGAGGCCCGGCGTCTCGCCGAGACCGGGATGTACCTGCCGGAGGAGGAACACGCCTCCTGCGGCGTCGGCTTCGTGGCCGCGGTCGACGGCCAGCCGCGGCGCTCGGTCGTGGCCAAGGGCATCCAGGCGCTCCGGGCGGTCTGGCACCGCGGGGCGGTCGATGCCGACGGCAAGACCGGCGACGGCGCGGGCATCCATGTCGAGATCCCGCAGGCCTTCTTCGCCGACCAGATCCGCCGCACCGGCCACGAGCCGCGGGACGGGATCGTCGCCGTCGGCCAGGTGTTCCTGCCGCGCACCGATCTCGGCGCGCAGGAGACCGCGCGCACCATCGTCGAGACCGAGGTGCTGCGGATGGGGCACTGGATCTATGGCTGGCGGCAGGTGCCGGTGAACGTCGCCGTGCTCGGCGAGAAGGCGAACGCCACGCGCCCCGAGATCGAGCAGATCCTGATCGCCAACGCCAAGGGCTCGGACCGCGAGACCTTCGAGCGCGAGCTCTACGTGATCCGGCGGCGGATCGAGAAGGCGGTCGCGCGGGCGCAGGTGGCCGGCTGCTACATCTGCTCGCTCAGCTGCCGCTCGATCATCTACAAGGGGATGATGCTCGCCGAGCAGGTCGCCGAGTTCTACCCCGATCTCAAGGACGAGCGCTTCGTCTCGAGCTTCGCGATCTACCACCAGCGCTATTCGACCAACACCTTCCCGCAGTGGTGGCTGGCCCAGCCCTTCCGGATGCTGGCGCACAACGGCGAGATCAACACGCTCAAGGGCAACCTCAACTGGATGCGGAGCCACGAGATCCGCATGGCCCACGAGCAGTTCGGCGAGCTCGCCGAGGAGATCAAGCCGATCGTGCCCAACGGCTCGTCGGACTCGGCCGCGCTCGACGCGGTCTTCGAGGTGATGGTGCGCGCCGGGCGCAACGCGCCGATGGCCAAGACCATGCTGGTGCCCGAGAGCTGGTCGAACGACCAGCACATGCCCGAGGCGTGGCGCGCGATGTACGAGTACTCGAACGCGGTGATGGAGCCGTGGGACGGGCCGGCGGCGATCTGCGCGACCGACGGGCGCTGGGTGATCGCCGGGATGGACCGCAACGGTCTGCGGCCGATGCGCTATGTCGTGACCGGCGACGGGCTGGTGATCGCGGGCTCCG
>CAZWDE010000029.1:0-16372 GCA_964632555.1 uncultured Limibaculum sp. | reverse complement strand
GCGGAACAGCCCCTCCGCCTCCGCCGCCCGCCCCTGCCCAAGCACGGCGCGGGCAAGCTCGTGCCGCGTCGAGAGGGTGCCGGGGTGCTCCGGCCCCAGCACTTTCTCCTCGACCGACAGGATAAAGCGGAACAGCCCCTCCGCCTCCGCCGCCCGCCCCTGCCCAAGCACGGCGCGGGCAAGCTCGTGCCGCGCCGCGAGGGTGTTGGGGTCCTCGGCTCCGAAATCCTCGGACGCGCGCGGGAGGGCCTCGCGCCAAAGCGCTTCCGACAAGGCATGGCGGCCCTCATGATACTGGGAGGAGGCCATGTTGCCGATAGAAACGGTGTCCGGGGCGATCTCCGCGATCAGGGCAGCGGCGTCCTCAACCGTGATCGTTCCGGCCAGGGCGGTGTGCGCAGGGGGCGGTGCCTGCGGCTGGGCCGCCGCGGAACCGGGGAGATGCTTCGCGAGGAGGTCGGCGATGTCGCGGCGGTCGTTGGTCTCGTCGCGCCCGGAGGAGCGCAGGTGCATCGCCTGGCGGTCGAGGAGGGGCCGGAGGCAGGTGGGCAGCTCGGTCTTGTCCTCGGGCAGTCTTGCGCCGTCGAGCAGGATCGGCACCACGAGCTTGCCCGCCTCGAGGGCGGTCGCGATCTCGGTGCGCACCCAGTCCTCCTCGATGTCGAGGCGGCGGCGCTTGCCCTTCATCACCGTGTCCCACTGGCTGTCGATGAGCGCGAGGAGCGCATGGCAGCGGGCGAGCGCCTCGCGGAGCCGGTCGGGCCAGGGCGCGCCGCCCTCGAGGCTCGCGCCGTCGTGGAACACCTCGGCCGAGGGGAAGCGCTGGCGCATCAGGTCGCGCAGCCCGATCGCCGCCCAATTGGCCGGACCGCGGCGGTAGCTGATGAAGATGGCGCCGGCCTCGGCGAGGTCAGTCTCTTTGGCGGTGTCGGTCATGAAGGCCTCCCTGCAATGGGTCGCAGGGTGGCACGGGGGCAGGGGCCCTGTCAGCCGCCGGTGAGGGACATGTGGCGGGCCATCTGGCCGCCGTACTGGCCGTCCTCGCGGCGGGAATAGTCGAAGTCGTGCCCCCTCGGCTTGCGCGCGATGGCCGCGCGGATCGCGGCGCGCAGCTCCTCGTCCGAGGCGCCCGAGCGCATCACCGCCCGGAGGTCGGCGTCGTCGTCCTGCCCGAGGCACATGTAGAGCTGGCCGGTGCAGGTGAGCCGAACGCGGTTGCAGCTCTCGCAGAAATTGTGCGTGAGCGGCGTGATGAAGCCGATGCGCTGCCCGGTCTCGGCGATCCGCGTATAGCGCGCGGGTCCGCCGGTGCGCTCGTCGGTGTCGGCGAGGGTCCAGCGCGTCGCGAGCTCGGCGCGGACGTCCTCGAGCGAGAAGAACTGGTCGAGCCGGTCCTCGCCGCCGAGATCGCCCATCGGCATCACCTCGATGAAGGTGAGGTCCATCCCCCAGTCAGCGCACCACTCGACGAGGCGGTGGATCTCGTCGTCGTTGGTGCCGCGCAGCGCGACCGTGTTGATCTTGACCGCGAGCCCGGCGGCGCGCGCCGCCTCGATCCCGTCGAGCACCTGCGCGAGGCGGCCCCACCGGGTGATCCGCTGGAACTTGCGCTCGTCGAGCGTGTCGAGGGAGACGTTGACCCGGCGCACGCCCGCCGCGCGCAGCGGCTCGGCGAAGCGGGCGAGCTGCGAGCCGTTCGTCGTCAGCGTCAGCTCGTCGAGCGCGCCGGCGGCGAGATGGCGCCCCATCGCGTCGAAGAAGGTCAGGATGCCCTTGCGCACCAGCGGCTCGCCCCCGGTGATCCGCAGCTTGCGCACGCCGAGGGCGACGAACTGCGAGCAGAGACGGTCGAGCTCCTCGAGGCTCAGCAGGTCGCGCTTCGGCAGGAACGTCATCTGCTCGGCCATGCAGTAGACGCAGCGGAAGTCGCAGCGGTCGGTGACCGAAACGCGCAGATAGGTGATCGCGCGGGCGAAGGGGTCGATCAGCGGTGCGGTCTGCATGGGCCTCCCCGTTTCGCCTAAGCTAGGCGGGCCCGGCCCCGAGCGCAATCCCGATGCCCCGGCTCGGGTTTCCTGTGACAGCCTGCACAGACGGCGGCGGGCGGCCGTGACACGGTCGGACCGGCGCGCATCGGGCAAACGGAGTTGCAGGATGGCCGACGATCCGGCGCGGGGCGCCGCGCTCGAACCGCCGGGTCCGACGGCCAAGGACCCGATGGCGCGGGCGGGCTACGCGACCAGCCCCGAGAACCTCGAGATGCTGCTCCAGTTCCTGGGCTCGATCGAGGCCGTGATGGTCTCGACGCCGGAACCCGAGGGCGGCCCGGAGCGCGCCGCCTGGCAGCGGGTGACGGAGCTTCTGGCGAAGGATCCGCGGCTCGTGCGGTGGGTCGACGCCTATCAGGCCGAGCTCCTGCTCGCCCAGATCCGCCCCGTCGCGCAGCTCAGGAACGAGATCCTCCGCGCGGCGGAGAAGCTGCGCCGGGAGACGTCGGACGGCACGACCGTGTTCGACGCGGAGATCGACGAGGTCACGGGGCAGGACCTGTCGCAGACGCCCGAGGGCGAGGCGCGCGCGCGGGCGATCCTGATGCGGCTGCTCAGCGGGCAGCACTGGAAGACCTCGCAACGGTTCCTGAAGCGGCAGATCGGCCTGATCTACACGCAGCGCATCGTCGCGTGGCTGGTCGGCGTGCTGGCGCTCTTCATCGGGGTGCTGCTGGTCGTCGCCCTGCTGTCTCCGCCCTGCACCGGGGCGAACGCCTGTCGCGACACCTGGCTCGTCTATTCGGGGCTCGCCGTGGCCGGGAGCGCGGGGCTCCTCGGCGCGAGCTTCAGCACGCTGACCGGGCGCGCGGCCACCATCGAAACGGTCTCGCTCGAGGGCGCTCAGGTGGCGGCGAGCAACATGCTGATCGCGCTGCGGCTCGGGGTCGGCGGCACCGGCGCGATGATCCTCTATTTCTTCTTCGAGGCCGGTCTCGTCTCGGGCGCGGCGTTCCCGGATCTCGAGACGCTCGGCTTCACGCGGGTGCTGGCGCCGGAAACCAACGGCCCCTCGCCGTGGTTCCGCCCGCTCGGCGTCTACGTCCCGAACGCCGAGCTCTCGAAACTCATGGTGTGGAGCTTTCTCGCCGGCTTCTCCGAGAAGCTCGTGCCGGCGATGCTGGGCCGCGTCGAGAAGTCGGGCAAGGGCGGCTGAGCCGCCCCCGCCGGCGCGCTCAGGGCTGCGGGCGCGGCGTCTCGGCCGTGCTCGGCGGCAGCACGGGATAGGTGACGCGCGGCTGCTCGCCGGTCAGCGCCTCGAGGAAGGCCGCGATCGTCATCGCGTCGCCCTCGGAGAGCTCGGCGCCGAGCTGCGCCACCCCCATCACCTCGACCGCGGCGGCGAGGTCCCAGATCGCGCCCGAGTGGAAATAGGGCGGCGTCAGCGCGATGTTCCTGAGCGTCGGCACCTTGAAGACATAGGCGTCGTCCTCCGAGCGGGTCACCTCGTAGCGGCCGAGATCCTCGGGCGGCAGCACCGCCCATTCGGGCTTCTCGACGAGGCCGAACGGGTGGTAGCCGTTGCCGCCGAGATTGACCCCGTTGTGGCAGGAGGCGCAGCCCTGATCGAGGAACAGCCGGAGGCCCTCGACCTGCTCGGCGGTCATCGCGGCGTCGTCGCCGGCCATCCAGCGGTCGAAGGGCGAGTTCGGCGTGACGAGCGTCGCCTCGAACGCCGCGATCGCGCGCGTCGCGTTCTCGAAGGTCACGGCCTCGCCCGCCTCCGGGAAGGCCGCCGCGAAGGCCTCGACATAGCCCGGCATCGAGCCCAGCACCGCCAGCACGTGCGCCTCGCTCGCGCCCATCTCGACCGGATTGAGCATGGGCCCGCCCGCCTGCTCGACGAGATCGGCCGCCCGCCCGTCCCAGAACTGCGCGGTGTTGAAGACGGCGTTGAGCACGGTGGGCGAGTTGCGCCCGCCCTGCTGCCAGCGATGCCCGATCGACACCGGCGCGAGATCGGCGCCCCCGGTGCCGAGATTGTGGCAGGTGTTGCAGGAGAGGTTGCCGCCGACCGAGAGGCGCGGCTCGAAGAACAGCATCTTGCCGAGCTCGATCTGCGCCTCGGTGGGCACGGCGCCGTCGACCTCGACCGGCCCCTCGGGGATCGGCTCGAAGAGCTCGAGGGCCTCCTCGCGCAGCTCGCTGGCGAGCGCGGGGCCCGCGAGGGCCGAGGACAGGAGGAGAGCGACGGCGGTTCTGGCATGGCGCATGGCTTGGCTCCGCTGTTGGACGACTCGCGGGCGCAGCGTGGCCGGTCGGGCCGCGGCTGTTGTTGACCTTTCGCAAGGCGCGCGGCACGACCGGGTATGCAGGCGAGCGGGGAGGCGGCGGTGATACTCTACGGACGGGACCTCTCGCCCTATGCGCGGCGCGTGGCGATCTGGGCGCGGCTGCAGGGGCGCGCGCTCGAGCGCCGGGCGCTGGCCGCGACCGACCCGCGGGACGCCGAGGCGATCCGCGCCGTGCATCCGGGCCTGCGCGTTCCCGTGCTCGAGCTCGAGGACGGCACGCGGCTGATCGAGAGCTTCGCGATCTGCGACTGGCTCGACGAGACCGCCCCCGAGGGCCGGCGCCTCGTGCCCGCCTCGGGCCCGGCGCGGCGCGACGGCCTGCAGCGGATCGCGCTCGCCCACGCCACCACCGAGAAGATCGTGGCCCTCGTCTACGAGCGGAACCGCCGGCCCGAGGCGCTCCACTGGCCGGAGTGGCAGGAGCGGCTCGCGGGGCAGGTGCGCGGCGGCTTCGCGGCGCTCGAGGCGGCGGCGCCCGCGGCGGGTTTCTTCGGCGGCGCGGCGCCCGACGGCTCCGACATCGCCACGGTCTGCGCGCTCCAGATGGCCGAGGCGACCAACCCGTGGCTCCTCGAGCCCGGCTCTCCGCGGCTCGCGGCGCTCGCCGAGCGGGCGATGGCGCTGCCGGCCTTCGCCGAGACCGACCCCCGCGCCTGACGGGACGCGGGCAGGGCTGGACAGCGGGCTCGCGACGGCGTAGCCGGGCGCGCTATCTACTCGGCGGGGCGACGGAGGCGGCGATGATCTGGGCGATCCTCTCGATGGCGGCGGTCGTGACGGCGTCGAACATCCTCGTGCAGCTGCCGATCAACGACTGGCTGACCTGGGGCGCCTTCACCTATCCGCTCGCCTTCCTGGTCACCGATCTCGCCAACCGCTGGATGGGGCCGGCGGCCGCGCGGCGCGTGGTGGTCGCGGGCTTCGCGCTGGCCGTGGCGCTCTCGGTCTGGCTCGCGACGCCGCGCATCGCGGTCGCCTCGGGCACGGCCTTCCTCGCCGCCCAGATGCTCGACGTCGCGGTCTTCGACCGGCTCCGCCGCGGCTCGTGGTGGCGCGCGCCGCTCGTCTCCTCGACCCTCGGCTCGGCGCTCGACACCGCGCTCTTCTTCACGCTCGCCTTCGCGCCCTTCCTCGTGCTCTTCGGCGAGGACGCGGCCTGGGCCGCCGAGGCCGTGCCGCTCTTCGGCGTCGGGCCGGCGGTGCCCTTCTGGATCGGCCTCGCGGTGGGCGACTTCGCGGTGAAGCTCGCGATCGCGCTGGCGGCCCTCCTGCCGTTCCGCCTCGCGATCGGGCTCCGGCCCGCGCGCGCCTGAGGGCCCGGCGATGCTCCGCGTCAACGGGGGCATCGCGATCGAGGAGTGGGAGCTCGTGGAGACCTTCGCGCGGTCCTCCGGCCCCGGCGGGCAGAACGTCAACAAGGTCGAGACCGCCGTGGTCCTGCGCTTCGAGGCCGAGCGCTCGCCCAACCTCGCCCCGGACGTGAAGGCCCGGCTCCGCCGCCTCGCCGGCCGGCGCTGGACGCAGGACGGCGCGGTGATCGTGCAGGCCGACACCCACCGCAGCCAGCAGCGGAACCGCGAGGAGGCCCGCGCCCGCCTCGCGCAGCTGATCGCCCGCGCCGCCGAGCGGCCGAAGCCGCGCGTGCCCACGCGGCCCACCAAGGGCGCGGTGCGCCGCCGGCTCGACGCCAAGGCCCAGCGCGGCGCGGTCAAGCGCCTGCGCGGCCGGCCCGAGGGCGAGGACTGACCGCGTCGCCGCGACGCGACGGCGCATCTGTCAATTTGGGTTGACGCTCCCGTCCGGCTCGGCCACGCTGACCCTCGAGCGGCCCGGCGCCGTTCGCCGCCCGGGGGCCCGCCCATGCAGACCGTGTCCATCTCGTTCTTCCGCTTCGTGCGGCCGGGCGCGATGCACTGGGCGCTCTGGATGATGCCGCTCGCCATGCCACGGCTCCGGCGGCTGCCGGATATCGGCTTCGTCAAGACGCTCGGCACCGGCTGCGGCGAGAGCTTCCGCCCGCGGCCCAACCTCCGCATCTACGCCGTGCTCGCCACCTGGCCCTCGGAGGCGATCGCGCGCGCGCGCCTCGCCGAGGGCGAGATCTACCGCCGCTACCGCGCGCAGGCGGCCGAGCACTGGACGGTCTATCTCTCCGCGATCTCCTCGCGCGGGCGCTGGGCCGGCGTCGCGCCCTTCGAGGTCGCCGACGGCCCGCCCGAGATGCCGATCGCCGTGCTCACCCGCGCCTCGATCAAGCCGTGGAAGGTGGCCGCGTTCTGGCGCAACGCCCCCGACATCGACGCGCAGACCGCGCGCGAGCCGTGCCTCCTCTTCAAGATGGGCATGGGCGAGCTGCCCTGGATCCGCCAGGTCACCTTCTCGATCTGGTCGGATCTCGGCGCGATGACGACCTTCGCCTACCGCCACCCGTATCACCGCGACGCCGCCCGCCACGCCCGCGAGCGCGCCTGGTTCTCCGAGGAGCTCTTCGCCCGCTTCCGGGTGCTGGGCGCGGAGGGGAGCTGGGGCGGGCGCTGCCCGCTCGCCGCGGCCCTCGCGCCCGCCGGGGCGGCGGCGCCCGCGAAAACCGTCGTTGTCCAAAACGCCTGACAGGGGTATCGTCTCGCCATGGTGACAAAGCTCAAGGCCCCGTTCGACGCCGGCAAGATGAGCCGGACGCCCGCCCCCGCGATCGGCGAGCGCCGGCCCCATGCGATCGTGATCGGCGCGGGCTTCGGCGGCCTCGCGGCGGCGGTCCGCCTCGGCGCGCGCGGCTACCGGGTCAGCGTGCTCGACCGGCTCGACACGCCCGGCGGGCGCGGCACCGCCTTCCGCCAGGACGGCTACGTGTTCGACGCGGGGCCGACGCTCGTCACCGCGCCGCAGCTCTTCGAGGAGCTCTGGGCGCTCGCCGGCGCGCGGATGGAGGACCATGTCGATCTCCGCCCGCTCGATCCGTTCTACCGGATCCGCTTCGACGACGGCGAGAGCTTCGCGGCACAGCCGTCCGAGGCGGCGATGCGCGCCGAGGTGGCGCGGCTCAGCCCGCGCGACGTCGCGGGCTACGAGCGGTTCCTCGCCGACGGGGCGGAGCGCTACGAGATCGGCTTCGAGCGGATGGGCGCGATCCCGTTCCACAAGGTCACCGACATGGTGCCCTGGCTCTGGGATCTCGCCCGGCTCCGCGCCGACCGCTCGGTCTACGGCCACGCCGCGGCGCGCGTCCGCCACCCGCATCTGAGGGCCGCGCTCTCCTTCCATCCGCTCTTCATCGGGGGCGACCCCTACCGGGTGACGTCGATCTACTCCCTCGTCTCGTATCTCGAGCTCAAATGGGGCGTGCACTACGCGATGGGGGGCACCAACGCGCTCGCCCGCGCGCTGGCGCGCCTCGTCGAGCGGCAGGGGGGCGCGATCCACTACGGTGTCGAGGTGGACGAGATCGCGGTGCGCGACGGGCGCGTGCGCGGCGTGCGCACCGCGGGCGGCGCCGAGCGCACGGCGGACATCGTGATCTCCAACGCCGACGCCGCCTGGACCTACGGCCATCTCCTCCGCAAGCACCCCCGTCGGCGCTGGACCGAGGGGAAGCTGCGCCGGCAGCGCTACTCGATGAGCCTCTTCGTCTGGTATTTCGGCACCGACCGGCAGTGGCCCGACGTCGACCACCACACGATCCTGATGGGCCCGCGCTACGGCGACCTGATCGCCGACATCTTCCGCCGCGGCCGCCTCGCCGACGACCCGAGCATCTATCTCCACCGCCCGACCGCGACCGACCCCTCGGTCGCGCCGCCGGGGCGCGACGCCTTCTACGCCCTCGTGCCGGTGCCCCATCTCGGCCACGGCCACGACTGGGGGCCGGAGCGGGCGCGGCATCGCGAGATCGTCCTGAAGCGCCTCGAGGAGACCGTGCTGCCGGGGCTCCGCGAGGCGATCGTCACCGAGCGCACCATGACGCCCGAGGACTTCCGCGACCGCTACCGCTCGCCCCACGGCGCGGGCTTCGCGCTCGAGCCGCGGCTCTTCCAGAGCGCGTGGTTCCGGCCGCACAACCGCTCCGAGGAGGTCGACGGCCTCTATCTCGTGGGCGCCGGCACCCATCCGGGCGCGGGGCTTCCCGGCGTCGTCACCTCCGCGAAGCTTCTCGACGGGATCGTGCCCCATGCCTCCGAACTGGTCTGAGCCGGCGCTCGCCGACTTCCGCGCCTGCGCCGAGGCGATCCGCCACGGCTCGCACTCCTTCCACGCCGCGGGGCGCTTCCTGCCGGCGCGGCTCCGCCGCCCGGCGCACGCGATCTACGCCTTCTGCCGGCTGGCCGACGACGCGGTCGACGAGACCGACACGGGGCTCGACGCGGCGGTCGGGCGGCTGCGCGCGCGCCTCGACCGCGCCTATGCCGGCCGCCCGGCCGATCACCCTGCCGACCGCGCCTTTGCCCGCACCGTCGAGGCGTTCGACCTGCCGCGCACGCTGCCCGAGGCGCTGATCGAGGGCCTCGCCTGGGACGCCGAGGGGCGGCGCTACGCGACGCTGTCGAGCCTGACCGGCTACGCCGCCCGCGTCGCGGGCGCCGTCGGCGGCATGATGGCGGTGCTGCTCGGCGAGCGGTCGGCGCCGATGCTCGCCCGCGCCTGCGATCTCGGCGTCGCGATGCAGCTCACCAACATCGCCCGCGACGTCGGCGAGGACGCGGGCCGCGGCCGGGTCTACCTGCCGCTCGACTGGCTTGCCGAGGCGGGCATCGACCCCGGGCGCCTCGTCGCGCGCCCCGAGCCCTCGCCCGCGCTCGCGGCGGTGCTGAAGCGCCTTCTCGCCGAGGCCGACCGGCTCTACGAGCGCGCCGAGGCGGGCATCGCGCGGCTGCCGGCGGACTGCCGGCCGGCGATCTTCGCCGCGCGCTACCTCTACGCCGAGATCGGCCGCGAGGTCGCGCGCCGCGGCCACGACAGCGTCACGGGCCGCGCGGTGGTGCCGCGCTGGCGGAAGCGCGCGCTCGTCGCCCGCGCCCTCGGCGCCGCCGTGCTGCCGCTGCCGCGGGCCTGGGCGTTCCCGAAGCCCGCGCTCGACGAGACCCGCTATCTCGTCGACGCGGCCGCGATCGCGCCCCGGGCGCCGATCGAGGAGCCGGTCTGGGCGGCGCGGGTCGACACCTTCATCGGGGTTCTCGCCCAGCTCGAGATGCGCGACCGGCTCGCGCGGATGGACCGGAGCGCCCCGCCGACCTAGGTCTTGTCCCAGATCGCTGGGAGAACGGACCGATGCCCGAATCGTCGCTGTCGCTCTTCGCCTTCATCGCGGCCTGCTTCGCCGCCGCGATGACGGGCGCCTTCTTCGGCCCCGGCCGCTGGTACGAACAGCTCGACAAGCCGTCCTGGACGCCGCCCAACTGGGCGTTTCCGGTGGTCTGGATGATCCTCTACGGCATGATCGCGGTGTCGGGCTGGATCCTCTGGACCGCGCCGCCGCCCGCCGAGATCGCGCTGCCGCTCGGGCTCTGGGTGCTCCAGCTCGTGTTCAACGCGGCCTGGTCGCCCGCCTTCTTCGGCCTGCGCCGGCCGGATCTCGGCATGGTGGTGGTCTCGGGCATGTGGCTCTCGATCCTCGCGACCATCCTCGCCGCCTGGCCCGTGAGCGCGCTCGCGGCCGGGCTGCTGATCCCCTACCTCGCCTGGGTCACGGTCGCCGCCGCGCTCAACCTCGCGGTCTGGCGGCGCAACCCGGACGCGCACAAGCTCGCGGCCTGAGCGCCGCCCGACACCCTTCCCGAGGAGGTCCCCGTGGAGATCATCCGCCTCGAACCCTTCATCTCCGACACGATGTTCGTGTTCCTCCAGATGGCGCTCGCCTTCGGCGTCCTCTGGTGGTTCGCCTACACCCAGATCCGCGCCACGCGGCAGAGCAAGGACGAGGCCGCGCAGCCCTCGAGCCTCGCGGCCGACGGCGAGAGCCGCCGCGCGCGGGACGGCTGAGGGGCGTCAGCCGCCCCACCAGGTCGCGCGCGGCATCCGCCAGGGCAGGAGCGCCTTGACCCATCGGCTCGCGAAGCGGTCGAGGTCGAGCGCCTCGTGCACCGTCTCGGCCGGCCGCCCGCCGAGCGTCGTCTCGAGCATGGCGCGGGCGTAGAAGGGCGCGTCCTCGAGCCGCCTCAGCACCCGCGCCGGTCGCTCCGAGCGCGTGGCGCGGGCGACGCGCCAGAGCGTGGCGGGCAGCGCCGTCTCCGGCGGGGTGGCGTGGACCGGGGTGACGGCTCCGTCGGGCCCCGCCTCGAGATCGAGCGCGAGGCGCGAGCCGTCGCGCCGCGCCGCCTCGTAGAAGATCCGCGCCGTGTCGCCCGCCGCGCCCGCGGTCCGCGAGCGCGACCAGTTCCAGCGCACGAAATCGGCCTCGAGCCCGCGGCTGCCGAAATTCGCGTCGAGATAACCGTGCCCCTCCCACGCGATGCGGGGCCGCCGGAGCTCCACCTCGACCCGGGCGAGCGGCGCGAAGGGCCGCCACCAGTGCCGCGCGCCGGCGTCGAGCGCCGCCTCGTAGCCGGTCAGCGCCTCGGGCACGATCCGCACCGTGCCGCGCACCGGGCGCAGATGCGGCACCGCCGTCTCGTCGATCTCCACGGTCAGCGCGCGCCCGTCCCACGACACCCGGCTCGGGCCGACGCGGAACTCGGCGAGGCTGCGCTGCGCGGTGCGCGCGCCGCGCTCGGTCATCGTCCAGCGGGGGTGGGGTCCGTAGAGCGCGACGTTGAGGCAGCAGTGGTCGTCGGGCCGCTGGCGCCCGCGCCAGGCGTAGTAGGGGGAGAAGACGGAGCCGGCGAAGAGGATGATCGAGACGGCGTGGGCGCGGTCCGCGGAGATGCCGTCGAGATACCACCAGGCGTAGCCGCCCGGCGGAACCTCGGTGTCGAAGCGCGGTCCGCCATCAGGGCCGCTGCGGCCAGCCGGCCCGAGAGGGTCGCCATCGGCACGCCCGCGCCGGGATGGACGCTGCCCCCGGCGAGGTAGAGCCCGGGCAGCCGGCTCCGCGCGCCCGGCCGGCGGAAAGCCGCCCAGGTCCCCTCGGGGCTCGGGCCGTAGAGCGCGCCCCCGCTCCCCGGGAACATCGCCGCGAACTCCGCCGGGCCCGTCACCGTCGTCGTGCCCGGCATCGGCCTCAGCCTCAATCCGGACCGGTCCAGCATCCGGTGCATGCTCGTGAGGCATCGCTCGATCTCCTCTTCGGTGGGGGGCGCGGTGTCGCCGGTCGCCGGCGCGTTGATGATGGCGAAAAGGCGCTCGGGACCCTCGGGCAGGGCGGCGCCCCGGTCCTCGGCGCAGAGATAGGTGGTGGGCTCGCCCGGCAGGCGGCCGGCGCGGATGGCGGCGAACTCGGCCGCGTGGTCCGACGAGAAGACGACCGAGTGGTGCGCGAGCGGCCAGCCCTCGGGCTCGGCCAGCGTCGAGAGGGTGAGCGCCGAGAGCGACCGGCGCGCCGGCGGCGCGGACGGGGCCGCGCGCGCGGCGGCCGCGCCGAGGAGCCCGGCGCCGAGGGCGGCGGCGTCGCCCTCGTCGATCACGGCGTCGGCCGCCACCTGCTCGCCGCTCGCGAGCCGCACGCCCGAGGCCCGCCCGCCGCGCACGGCGATCTCGGCCACCGGGGCGTCGTACCGGATCGCGGCGCCCTTGGCCTCGGCGAGGCGCGCGATGGCGGCGGCAAGGCCCGCGATGCCCTCCTCGACGCGCCAGACGCCCGCCTCCTCGACATGCCAGATCAGCATCAGGAGGGCGGGCGAGAACTCCGGTCCGCCGCCCACATAGGTCGCGTAGCGCCCGAAGAGCTGGCGGAGACGCGGGTCGCGGAACCGCCGCCGCAGCGCCGGGCCGAGCCGCGCCCAGGGCCGGAGCGCGGGGCGCCACACCCCCTCGAGCCCGATCGCGCGGGCCGCGCCGAGGGGCGAGGGCTTCTGCGCCTCGATGAAGGCGGGCGCGAGGGCGCGGTAGACCGCCGCCGCCTCCTCGGAGAAGGCGCGGAACCGCCGCGCCTCCTCGCCGCCCGCGACCGCCGCGATCGCGGCCTCCGACGCCGCGCGGTCGGCGAAGAGATCGAGCCGCGAGCCGTCGGTCCAGGCATGGCGCGCGATCAGCGGGCAGGGGGCGAGCGCCACGTGCTCGCCGAGCGACGCGCCCGCCGCCTCGAAGAGCGCCTCGAACACCCAGCGCATCGTCAGCACCGTGGGCCCGGAGGCGACGGGGCGCCCGCCCGCCGCGACGCTGCGCGCCTTGCCGCCGGGCCGCGCGCGCGCCTCGAGGAGCGTCACCTCCGCCCCCGCGGCGGCGAGCTCGAGCGCGGCCGCGAGCCCGCCGAGCCCCGCTCCGACGATCGCCACCCGCATCGGCCCTCCCGTCCCGTCGCCTCTCCGCGGTTGCGCTCCGGCACGACACGCGTCGTTGACAGCGCCGCCGCGGTGTGTCCACTATCGTTGACACTACGCGTGACAGCATAAGCTGACAACCGCGCATCGGTCCCGCTCCGAAATGCCGCGGGGTCGCGGAGAGACGCCAGGGAGGGCGCGCATGGAGACGGCTCAGAGGATCGACCGGGCGCTCGAGGGCGCCGTCAGCCGCGGCGAGACCCGCGACGCGCCGCCCCGGCTCTGCGCCGCGCTGCGCCACGCGCTGTTCCCGGGCGGGGCGCGGGTGCGCCCGCAGCTCTGCCTCGCGGTGGCGCGGGCCTGCGGCGACGACATGCCGGCGCTCGCCGACGCGGCCGGCGCCGCGATCGAGCTGATGCACTGCGCGTCGCTGGTGCACGACGATCTGCCCTGCTTCGACGACGCCGACACCCGCCGCGGCAAGCCCGCGGTGCACCGGCTGTTCGGCGAGCCGCTGGCGCTCCTCGCCGGCGACGGGATGATCGTGATGGCCTTCGAGGTGATCGCGCACGCCGCCGCCGCGACCGGGCCCGAGGCGGCGCCGCGGCTCGCGGGCCTCGTCACGGCGCTCGCGCGCGCCACCGGCATGCCGGGGGGCATCGTCGCCGGCCAGGCCTGGGAGAGCGAGGACGCGATCCGCCTCGAGCCCTATCACCGCGCCAAGACGGGCGCGCTCTTCGTCGCCGCCACGCGGATGGGCGCGCTCGCGGCCGGCGCCGACCCGACGCCGTGGCGCGCGCTCGGCGACCGGCTCGGCGAGGCCTACCAGGTGGCCGACGACCTCCGCGACGCGCTCGCGACCGAGGAGGAGATCGGCAAGCCGGTGGGGCAGGACGGCCTCCACGGCCGGCCGAACGCGGTCGAGGCGCTCGGGATCGGCGGCGCGGTCGCCCGCCTCGAGGCGCTGCTGGCCGACGCCAGCGCGTCGATCCCCGCCTGCCGGGGCGAGCGCGAGCTCCGCCAGCTCGTCGCGCTGCAGGGCCGCCGGCTGATGCCGCGCGCGCTCGCCGACGCCAGCGTCGCCTGAGCCGGGCGATGGACGGCGCGCCGATCGAGGGCGGGGCGGGCTCGGCGCCGCAGGCGCCCGGGCCCCTCCGGCGCGGCCTCGGCGCGCGCCTGCAGCACTATTTCTGCCGGCTGATCGCGACGCCGGAGTTCCAGGAGCGGATGGCGCGCTACTGGCTCACACGGCCGGTCGCGCGCCACCACGCGCTCCAGCTCTTCGACCTGACCGCGGGCTTCGTCTACAGCCAGGTGCTCGGGGCCGTCGTGGCGCTCGAGATCCCCGAGCGGCTCGCCGACGGGCCGCTCTCCACCTCCGAGATCGCCGCCGCCGCGGGCCTCGCGCCCGACGCGGCCGAGCGGCTGCTGGTCGCCGCCGCCTCGCTCGGGATCGTGGCGCGCGAGGGCGCGCGCTGGCGCATCGCGCGCGCCGGCGCCTCGCTCCTCGGCGCGCCGGGGGTGGCCGAGATGATCCGCCATCACGGCCTTCTCTACCGCGACCTCGCGGACCCGGTGGCGCTGTTGCGCGGCGAGGGCGAGCCCGAGCTCGCCCGCTTCTGGGGCTATGTCGGGGGCCGGCGCACGCGCGAGCTCGAGGCGGGCGAGACCGCGCCCTACACGCGGCTCATGGCGGCGACGCAGGCGATGGTGGCCGCCGAGGTGCTGGCGACGGTCAGCTTCCGCAGGATCGGCCATCTGCTCGACATCGGCGGCGGCGACGGGACCTTTCTCCGCGCGGTCGCGGCGCGCGCTCCGCGGCTCCGGCTGACGCTCCTCGATCTGCCCTCGGTCGCGGCCGAGGCCGAATCGCGCTTCGCCGAGGCGGGGCTCGGCGGCCGCGCGCGCGCGGTGGGCGGCGACTTCTTCGCCGATCCGCTGCCCGAGGGCGCCGACGCGATCAGCCTGATCCGCGTGCTCTACGACCACGACGACGACGCGGTGCGCGCGCTGCTCGCCCGCGTGCGGGCGGCGCTGCCGCGGGGCGGGCGGCTGATCCTCGCCGAGGCGATGGCCGAGACGCCCGGCGTCTCGCGCGTCGGCGACGCCTATTTCGGCTTCTACCTTCTCGCGATGACCCATGGCCGCCCGCGCAGCGCCGAGCGGCTCGCGGCGCTGCTCGCCGAGGCCGGGTTCCGCCGCATTCGCCGCCGCCGCACGCGGCTTCCCTTCCTCACTGGCGTGATGACCGCCGAGGCCGGATGACCGTCGCGGTGTTCATTCAGCTTGACATACCTGACTGTCAATTTAATCTGACACTCAAGCCCGTCGAATGGGCGGAGACGTGGCGCCCCACCAACGAGCGCGCCGAAAGGGAGCCGGCAGGATGAGGACAGAGGCGGTCGTCTTCGACACCCCCGGGAGCGTCGCGCTCCGGAGCCTCGACCTCGACGCGCCGGGCCCCGCCGACGTGGTGGTGGAGACGCTCTGGTCGGGCATCTCCACGGGCACCGAGAAGCTCCTCTGGTCCGGGCGCATGCCGCCCTTCCCCGGCCTCGGCTACCCGCTCGTGCCGGGCTACGAGACGGTGGGCGAGGTCGTCGAGGCGGGCCCGGAGAGCGGGTTTCGCGCGGGCCAGCGGGTCTTCGTCCCCGGCGCCACCTGCTACGGGCCGGTGCGCGGGCTCTTCGGCGGCACGGCCGCGCGGCTCGTCGCCAAGGGCGCGCGGCTGCGCCCGGTGGACGCCGCGCTCGGGGCCGATGCCTGCCTGATGGCGCTCGCCGCCACCGCGCACCACGCCGTCGCGGGCGGCGCGGCGCTGCCCGATCTCGTGGTCGGCCACGGCGCGCTCGGCCGGCTGATCGCGCGCCTCGGCGCGGCGCTCGGCCAGGCGCCCACGGTCTGGGAGATCGCCGAGGCGCGGATGGACGGCGCCGAGGGCTATGCCGTGATCCGCCCGGAGGACGACCCGCGCCGCGACTATGCGCGCATCCTCGACGTCTCGGGCGCCGGGGACCTGCTCGACACGCTGATCGCGCGGCTCGCCCCCGGCGGCGAGGTGGTGCTCGCCGGCTTCTACGCCGAGCCCGTCGCCTTCGCCTTCCCGCCCGCCTTCCTCCGGGAGGCGCGCATCCGGGTCGCCGCCGAATGGCGCCCCGACGATCTCGACGCGGTCTCCCGTCTCGTCTCCGATGGCCGGCTCACGCTCGCCGGCCTTCTCACCCACGGCCGTCCGGCGCAGGACGCTCCCGAGGCCTACGCACAGGCCTTCGAGGATCCCGCCTGCCTCAAGATGGCGCTCAGCTGGAAGGACACTTGATGAGCCCCGAAGGCGGACATCCCCCGATCCTCACCGATGGCGGCTTCGCCCGCCTCAAGGCCGAGGCCGACGCGCCGCTCGACCCCGTGCCGACCGGGGCGACGAAAGAGACCCAGATCATCGCGATCTACGGCAAGGGCGGGATCGGCAAGTCGTTCACCCTGTCGAACCTCAGCTACATGATGGCCCAGCAGGGCAAGCGCGTGCTGCTGATCGGCTGCGACCCGAAATCCGACACCACCTCGCTCCTCTTCGGCGGCAAGGCCTGCCCGACGATCATCGAGACCTCGACGAAGAAGAAGCTCGCTGGCGAGCCGCTCGCGATCGGCGACGTGTGCTTCAAGCGCGACGGCGTCTTCGCCA
>CAZWDE010000028.1:0-16567 GCA_964632555.1 uncultured Limibaculum sp. | reverse complement strand
CCGCACGCCGCGCCCCCCCGGCCCCAGCCGACGCCCCCGGCCCGCGGCGGCGGCGCCACGGACGCCGCGGCGCGGGCGTTCCTCAAGGCGGCGGGCGCCGCGGACGTGCCGGTCAACGACGCCGAGCTGGTCGCGACGATGGAGCGGCTCGGCACCGCCTTCGGCACCATGGTGCAGGGCCTGCGCGAGGTTCTGATGACGCGCGCCTCGATCAAGGGCGAGTTCCGCATGAACCAGACCCAGATCCAGGCCGGCGGCAACAACCCGCTCAAGTTTTCGGTGAGCCCCGAGCAGGCGATCGAGGTCATGGTGCGCCCCGCGGTGCGCGGCTACCTGCCGGCCGACAAGGCGGCGGAGGAGGCGCTCAAGGACATCAAGGCCCACGAGGTCGCGGTGATCTCGGGGATGGAGGCGGCCTTCAAGGCGATGCTGAAGCGGCTCGATCCCGAGACGCTGGCGGCCCGCCTCGAGGAGGGCGGCGGCCTCGGCAGCTTCCTGACCGGCAAGAAGGCGCGCTACTGGGAGATCTACGAGCGCATGTACGGCGAGATCGCGCGCGAGGCCGAGGACGACTTCCACGCGCTCTTCGGCAAGGAGTTCGCCCGCGCCTACCAGGAGCAGCTGAAGAAGATCTGAGACCGTCGCCGGGGGAGCCGGGCCGTCCGGCCCCGGATATCCGATCGTTCGAAAGGAGTGTGTTGATGCCCATCGAGACCACGAGGCCGCGCGGCCTCGCCGCCGCCCTCGCCCCGCTCGCGGCCCTCGGACTGGCCGCCTGCGCCGAGCCGCCGGCGCCGCCGGCGCCCACCACCGTGGCGCTCGCCATCGGCACGACGCCCGAGATGAACGGCGGCTTTCCGGCCACCGTCAAGGTCTACTACCTGACCTCCGACGCCAACTTCGTCGCCGCCGATTTCTTCGCGCTGTTCGAGGAGCCCGGGGCCACGCTCGGCCAGGACCTCGTCGCGGTCGACGAGTTCAAGCTGAGCCCGGGCGACTCCGCCGAGGACGCCAAGGCCTTCGACCTCGCCGTCACCCATATCGGCGCGGTGGCGGGGCTGCGCGAGATCGACCAGCCGGGGTGGAAGGCGGTTTCCGCGCTCGCGCCGCGCGCGCCGAACGCGATTGCCTTGACGGTCGACGGCAATGGCGCGAGTTTCGCGCCGGCCGCTCCCTGAGGCGGCGTCGCCACGGGCGGGGCGCGAAAGGAGCGAGACAGGGTCGTGTCCTGGGAGAACAAGGTGATCTGGAGCGAGGGGCTGTTCCTGCAGCCCCACCACCTCCAGCAACAGACCCGCTACACCGAGACGCTGGTGAGCCATGTCACGCGCTCGACCACGCCCTATCCGTGGGGGCTCTCCGAGCTGTCGATCGACGACGAGTTGCTCAAGCTCGGCAAGATCTCGGTCAAGTCCTGCGCCGGCGTGACGCCCGACGGCGCGCCCTTCCGCGTTCCCCAGATCGATTTCCACCCGCCGGCGATGGACGTGCCCGACACGGTGCGGAACTGCGTCGTCCATCTCGCGATCCCGACGCGCCGGCCGGGCGCGCTCGAGGTCTCGCTCGACGAGGCGGACAGCACCGGCGCGCGCTACCGGGCCGAGGAGGTGGAGCTGACCGACGTGATGGGGCGCGACCGGCGGCCGGTCACCGTGGCGATCGGCAAGCTGCGGCTCCAGCTCGCGCTCGAGGTCGACGATCTCACCGACCTCCTCGTGATCCCGATCGCGCGCATCGTCGAGGTTCGGGCCGACAACTCGATCGTGCTCGACCGGGCGTTCATCCCGACCGTGCTCGACCTGCGCGCGGCCACCTCGCTCTCGGGGTTCATGAACGAGCTCGAGGGGATGATCAACCAGCGCATCGAGGCGCTGGCCGGGCGCATCACCGCCGGCGGCGGGGCCAAGGGCGTCTCCGACATCGCCGACTTCATGCTGCTGATGGTCTGCAACCGGGTGCTGCCGCAGATCCGGCACATCACCGGCATCGAGAACGCCCATCCCGAGACGGTCTACCGCTTCCTCGTCGGGCTCGCGGGCGAGCTCGCGACGTTCCTCTCGGCCGACAAGAAGCCCCAGCGCTTCGTGTCCTACCGGCACGACGACCTGACGGCGGTGTTCCAGCCGGTGATGCGCGCGCTGCGGCAGTATCTCAGCCAGGTGCTCGAGCAGACGGCGATCGCGATCCCGCTCGAGGAGCGCAAATACGGCGTGCGCGTCGGCGTGATCTCCGACAAGCGGCTGCTCACCAACGCGACCTTCGTGCTCTCGGTGCAGGCCGACGTGCCGGCCGACACGGTGCGCCGCCACATGCCCGCGCAGGCCAAGCTCGGGCCGGTCGAGCGCATCCGCGAGCTGGTCAACTCGGCGCTGCCCGGCATCGGCCTTCGGGCGCTGCCGGTGGCGCCGCGGCAGATCCCGTTCCACGCGGGTGTTGTCTATTTCGAGCTGGACGGCGATAGTCCGTTCTGGAAGCAAATGACCACCTCGGGCGGTCTGGCGATCTTCGTCCCCGGCGATTTTCCGGGGCTGCAGATGGAACTCTGGGCGATCCGAAATCAGTAGCGTCGCAGGAGGCGTGCGATGAACCAGGACGACCCCTTCGCCGAGCCGAGCGACACCGAACGCACCGTGATCCGGCCGATGCAGGCGCCGGCGGCCCCGCCGCCCCGTCCGGCCGCCCCGCAGCCCGCCGCCCGCCAGCCGCAGGCCCCGGCCCAGGCGCCGCTCGCCGGCGGCAGCGTGCCGGTCGACCAGGCGCTCGCCGGGCTCAACCCGCTCTGCGCCGCCGCAGCGCCCCTCTTCTCGCTCGTCGGGCGGATCCGCAACCGCGCCCAGCACGCCAACCCCGAGGCGCTCCGCCAGAGCGTGGTGCGCGAGGTCCGGGCCTTCGAGCAGCGCGCGCTCGAGGCGCACATCCCGGTGCAGACGCTCAGGATCGCCCGCTATCTGCTCTGCGCCACGATCGACGACGTGGTGCTCAACACGCCCTGGGGCGAGCAGTCGGGCTGGCGCCAGCAGTCGATGGTCGGCACCTTCCACAAGGAGACGGTGGGCGGCGACCGCGTGTTCGACCTGCTGCAGAAGCTCGAGCAGGAGCCCTCGCGCCACCAGGATCTTCTGGAGTTCCTCTATATCTGCCTGTCGCTCGGCTTCGAGGGGCGCCTGCGCGTGGAGGACCGCGGATCCGAGCGGCATTTCCAGCTGCGCGACGGCCTCGCGCGGCTGATCCGCAAGCAGCGCGGCGCCATCGAGCGGGATCTGTCGCCGCGCTGGAAGGGGCTCAAGCTGCCGCACCGGCCGATCGCCGCCTTCGCGCCGCTCTGGCTGATCTCGGGGCTCACGGTGGCGCTGCTGGCGCTCATCTATGTCGGCTTCTCGTTCTTCCTGACCAACGACACCGAGCGGGTTCAGGGCCAGCTGCTCTCGCTCGTGAGCACGGGGCCGGTGAGCTTCGAACGCCCGGCGCCACCGCCCCCGCCGCCGCCGCCGCCGCCGCCCGAGATCCAGGCGCAGACCGAGTTCAGCCGCGTGTCGGGCTTCCTCGAGGAGGAGCAGGCGAAGGAGCTCGTGCGCGTCTTCGACAAGGGCAACACGGTCACGATCCGGATCAAGGGCGAGGGCATGTTCGCCTCCGCCTCCGACGAGCTGCAGGCGCAGTTCGAGCCGCTGATCGACCGCGTCGCCGTGGCGCTCAACCAGGAACCCGGCAAGGTCCTCGTCGTCGGCCATTCCGACAACATCCCGATCCAGACCTCGCGCTTTCCGAACAACACTGCGCTGTCGCTCGCCCGCGCGAAATCGGTGATGGCGCGGATGGCCGTCAACCTCGTCGACGCGTCGCGCCTGACGGCCGAGGGTCGGGCCGACAAGGAGCCCATCGCGGACAACTCGACGCCGGAAGGCCGCGCCGCCAACCGCCGGATCGAAATCATCCTCGTCAAACAGGGTTAAGCTGATGCTCTCCCGCGTCGCAGTCATTGTCAGACAGTTCTTCTACTCGAAGCTCGGCTTTGCCGTCGGCATGATGGTGCTCGGCGGCGTCGGCCTGTGGATGTTCGGCCCGCTGATCGAGGTGTTCGGCGTTCGCCCGCTCGACAGCGTCAACGAGCGGATCATCGGCATCGGGATCTGGGTCGGGCTGATCCTGTCGATCTACCTCCTCACGCTCTACCTGCAGCGCCGCCGGCGCAACCGCTTCAAGAAGGCGCTGACCGGCGAGGGGACCAAACCGGCCCCCGAGGACGCGGCCGACGTCGAGCTCAAGGAGCTGCAGTCCCGCCTCGCCGACGCGCTTCAGGTGATGCGCAAGAGCCGGCTCGGCGGCAAGAGCGGTCGCCAGTCGCTCTACCAGCTGCCGTGGTACATCATCATCGGCCCGCCCGGCGCCGGCAAGACCACCGCAATCGTCAACTCGGGGCTCAAGTTCCCGCTGGCCGAGAGGATGGGCAAGGCCGCGGTCACCGGCGTCGGCGGCACGCGCAACTGCGACTGGTGGTTCACCGACGACGCCGTGCTGATCGACACCGCCGGGCGCTACACCACGCAGGAGAGCGACGTCGATGTCGACTCCAAGAGCTGGCTCGGCTTCCTCGACATCCTCAAGACCAACCGCCCGCGCCAGCCGATCAACGGCGCGGTCGTGGCGATCTCGCTCTCCGACCTCTCGGTGCAGGACGAGGCGACGCGCCGGAGCCACGCGCTCGCGGTGCGCACGCGCCTGCGCGAGCTGCGCCAGCGGCTCGGCGTGCGCTTTCCGGTCTATGTCGTGTTCACCAAGGCCGATCTGATCGCGGGCTTCGCCGAGTTCTTCGACCGGCTCACCAAGGAGGAGCGCGAGCAGGTCTGGGGCTTCACCTTCCCGTTCAAGAAGGGCGAGGAGGAGACCAACCCGATCTCGCGCTTCGACGAGGAGTTCACCGCGCTGCTCGGGCGGCTCAACGACCGCTCGGTCGAGCTGCTGCAGCAGGAGGTCGACCATCGCCGGCGCAGCCTGATCCACGGCTTCCCCCAGCAGGTGGAGAGCCTGCGCGGCATCGCCCGCGAATTCCTGGAGGAGGTGTTCCAGGACAGCCGCTTCGAGGAGCGCCAGCTCTTCCGCGGGCTCTATTTCGCCTCGGGCACCCAGGAGGGCACGCCGATCGACCGGCTGATGCGCGGCATGGCGCAGGCCTTCGGCATCGGGCGGCAGGCGGTGGGCACCGGCCAGGGCACCGGCAAGAGCTTCTTCCTGACGCAACTGCTGGAGGACGTGATCTTCCACGAGGCCGGGCTCGTCTCGGCGGACGACAAGGTCGAGCGGCGCCACAAATGGGTCATGCGCGGTTCGATCGCCGCGGGCATCGCCGTGACGGCGCTCGTCACCACGCTGTGGACGGTCAGCTATCTCGGCAACACCGCCCTGATCGCGCAGGCCAACACCGACGTGGCGCGCTATCGCGACTCGATCGCGGACCTGCAGATCAACCCGGTGGACGACATCGACCTGCATCGCGTGGTGCCGGGGCTCAACATCCTGCGCGACATGCCGGGCAACCCCACGGTCAACGACCCCGACCCGCCGACCGAGCTGACCTTCGGCCTCTATCAGGGCGACGCGGTCGGCACCGAGGCGGCGCAGAGCTACCGCGCGGCGCTCAACACGCTGCTGCTGCCGCGGCTCCTCCTGCGGCTCGAGCGGCAGATGCAGTCCAACTTCAACAAGCCGGACCTGCTCTACCAGGCGCTCAAGGTCTATCTGATGCTCGGCCTGCAGGGCCCGATGGATCGCGACATGCTCGACCAGTGGATGCTGGTCGACTGGTCGCTCGCCTATCCGGGCGCGCAGAACGAGGAGCTGCGGCGCGATCTCGCCGTCCATTTCGACGCGCTGCTCTCCAACCCGATGCGCGAGATGCCGCTCAACGGCAACCTGATCTCGGCCGTGCAGGACATCCTCGCCGACCGGCCGCTCGCGGAGCGGATCTATCAGAGCATCATCACGAGCTCGGCCGCCGAGGAGGTTCCCGACTGGCGGATCACCGAGGCGGGGGGGCCGCAGTCGACCCGCGTCCTGATCCGGCCGTCGGGCCAGCCGCTCTCGGAGGGCGTCGAGGGCATCTACACCTATCGCGGCTTCACCGACGTGTTCATCGAGGAGGCGCTCGAGGTCTCGACGCGGATGCAGCGCGAGGCCTGGGTGCTCGGCGAGCGCGGCGCGGCGGAGCTGTCGGACGATGCGGCGCTGGCCCGGCTCTCGCGCGACGTGCTGAACCTCTACTACGACGACTATGTCGACCGGTGGGACCGGGTTCTCGCGGACATCGACATCGTGCCGCCGGCCTCGCTCGCCGATGCGGTGCGGATCACCAACATCCTGTCGGGGGCGAATTCGCCGCTCCGCAACATTCTCGAGAGCGCGGCGCGGGAGACCCAGCTGACCCGCAAGCCCGAGCTCGACGTCGACGCGCCGGTCGACAGCGAGACGGTCAGCGCGCTCGGCGACCAGCTGACGAACGATGCGCGCATGCTGGTCGACGACCGCACCCGCCGTCTCATCGAGACGCTCGCCGGCGGAAACTCGGTGGGCGGGATCCTCACCGGCCAGTCCGAGGAGGAGGTCGAGCAGCCGGGGCAATATGTCGAGGACCAGTTCGCCTGGCTTCACCAGCTGACCTTCGTCGAGGAGGGCGTGCCCTCGACCGTCGAGCTCGTCATCCAGGAGATGCGCGACGTCTACGACGAGCTCAATCGCATGAGCCTCGGCAACACCGGCGTCATCCAGCAGGCGACGAGCGACGAGGGCGGCGCGCCGACGCGGCTGCTCGAGACCGCCAACGAGCTCGAGCAGGGCCCGCTCAAGCGGTGGGCGATGCAGGTGGTGCAGAGCGCGAGCTCCAACACCGCGGGCAAGGCGCGCTCCAACCTCAACAGCCAGTGGACCTCGCAGATCCTGCCGCTCTGCGAGCGCACGCTCGAGGGCCGCTATCCCTTCCAGCGCGGCTCGAGCTCCGACATGGCGCTGCAGGACTTCGCCCGGCTGTTCGCGCCCGGCGGGCTGATCGACAGCTTCTTCAAGGAGAACCTGATCGACTTCGTCGACACCACGGCCAAGCCGTGGCGCTGGAAGCAGGTGAACGGCGCCGATCTCGGGATCTCGCCGGCGGTGCTGACCCAGTTCCAGCACGCGGCCGACATCCGCGACGCGTTCTTCCTGTCGGCCGGGGCGCCGACGGTCACCTTCGAGATGAAGCCGATCGCGCTCGACACCAAGGCGACCTCGGTCATCCTCGAGCTCGAGGGCCAGCAGCTCGAATACGCCCACCAGGTGCCGCTCGACACGCCGATGCAGTGGCCCGGTCAGGGCGGCGGGCGCACGCGGGTCGCCTTCACGCCGCAGCTGCCGGGCACCTCGAACTCGCTCTCCGCCGAGGGGCCGTGGGCGCTTTTCCGCCTGTTCGACCAGGCCGAGATCCGCACCACGAACGTGTCGGACCGCATCCGGATCGTGTTCAGCGTCGGGGGCCGGGTGGCGGTGTTCCAGCTTCGGGCCGGCTCCGCGCTCAACCCGTTCTCGCTCCCGGCGCTTCAGGCCTTCCGCTGCGTCAAGTCGCTCTGACGCGCGCGGCGGGCGGCAGGGCGATGTCACTGCGCGTCGGGGCCGGATTTTGAGGCAGGCTGTTTCAGGCGGGGAGACGAGGATGCCGGGAGCCAGCGCGCCGATCCGCTATTCGATGCGCACCCATGTGGGCAAGGTCCGGAAGGCCAACGAGGACGCGGTGATCGACCTGCCCGTGCACCAGATCTGGGCGGTCTCCGACGGGATGGGCGGGCACCGCAACGGCGCTTTCGCCAGCCACGCCGTCACCGAGGCGCTCTCGCGGCTGTCGCCCGACCTCTCTTCCAGCCGGCTGATGCAGGCGGCGCGCGAGGCGATCCAGGACGCGCACGGCGCGATCCTCGCCGAGTCCGAGCGCAACGGCGGCGCCACGATCGGCGCCACGGTGGTGGTGCTGATGATCTCGGGCGGCCATTTCGCCTGCCTCTGGGCGGGCGACAGCCGCCTCTACATGCTGTCGGAGGACGGGCTGATCCGCGTCTCGCGCGACCATTCGCTGGTGGCCGACCTCGTCGAGGCGGGCAAGCTCACCGACGCCGAGGCCGAGCAGCACCCGCAGGCCAACATCATCACGCGCGCGGTCGGCGTCGGCGAGCGGCTCGAGATCGACAAGCGGATCGGCCGCACCTTGCCGGGCGACCGCTTCCTGCTGTGCAGCGACGGGCTGACGAAATACGCCGACGACGAGCTGATCGCGCGGGTGCTCGCCAGCGAGCCGATCGACACCGTGTCGGACCGGCTTCTCGAGATCGCCCTCGAGGCGGGCGGCGCCGACAACATCTCCGTCATCGTCGTCGAGGTGCCCGAGAACGGCGCTCCCTCGATCGACAAGGAGGAGGAGACCACCGTGGTTCCGAAAAGCGGATCGGGCTCGCGCCCGGCGGAGCGGTGATCGCCGTGGCGCTCCGCGGGTTCCTCGCCGCCGCGCTGCTCGGCGCGGCCCTCGTGGCCCCGGCGCTCGGCGCCGACGTCGCCCTCGTGATCGTCAACGAGCGCTACCGGCACCTCGCCCCGCTCGACGCCGGCGGGGCGGGCGAGATCGTCTCCGAGGGGCTCGCCGAGCAGGGCTTCGCCGTGACCGTCGTCCGCAACGCGACGACCGGCGCGCTCCTCTCCGCGCTCCGCCGTCTCGGGCGCGAGGCCGATCCGGAGGCGGCCGCGGTGGTCTACTTCGTGGGCTACGCGCGGCAGCTCGACGGCGAGATCTACCTCATGGCGCGGAACGCCGAGCCCTCCCAGCCCTTCGACTTCGTCACGCAGGGGGTGCAGCTCGGCTCGGTGCTGCGCGCGCTCGGGGCCGCGGGCGGCCGGGCCCGGCTCGCGGTGGTCGACGGCGCCTATGCCGAGCCGCGGCTCGACGGCCTGCCGGGGCTCGACCCCGGCCTGCCGAGCCCCGAGCCTCGGGCGGGCACCGTGATCCTCCTCGGCGCGCCGCCCGGGCGCACCCTGCCGAGCCCCGACCGGGCCGGCGCGGAGGCCCTCGCGGGGGCGGTGCGCACGGCGCTCGCCGAGCCCGGCGCCAGCCTCGACCGGATCGCGCTGCGCGCCGCCGCGCGCGCCGAGGGCGAGGCCGGCCGGCGCGTGCACGCGACCCTCGGCGAGGGGGCGGAGCGCCGCTTCATCGGCGGCCCGACCGTGCCCGCCGACCCTGCGCCGGAAACCGCCTCCGGGACCGGCGCGGCGGCGCCTCCGCCCGACGACGCCCCGGCCCCGGCAGAGACCGCGGACACCCGGCCCGCCGAGCCCGACGGCGGGGCGACCGTGCTGCAGGGCGGCCGCCGGCCGCCGGCCCCGTCGCCCGAGCCGCCGTCGCCGGCCGAGCTCGAGGCCTCCCTCACCGAGGACGAGCGCCGCGCCGTGCAGGAGGCGCTGAGCGCGCTCGGGCTCTACACGGCCGCGATCGACGGTGATTTCGGCCCGATCACCCGGCGCGGCATCACCACATTCCAGCGGTTGCGTGGTTTCGAGGCCACAGGCGTGCTCAGTGCGGCACAAATGAGCCTGTTGTTCGAGCTGGCGGCGGAGTAAAACCTCCGGCGGCGCCGGGAGCACGCGCCCGGTGTCGCCCCGTTCTCTGGAGATCATTTCATGAGCCTTCGACTCAAGTTCAATCTCGTGCTGCTCGTCGCGCTGTCCGCCGGCTATGCGGTGATCGGCTATCTGCTCTGGGGCTTTCTCGCCGAGAACGCGCGCGAGGAGGTGCTGGCCAAGGCGCGCGTGATGCGCCAGAGCGCGCAGGCCATGCGCTCCTACACCGCCGAGGAGCTGCGCCCGCTGCTGCAGACGATCACCGATGTCGGCTTCCTGCCGCACACGGTCCCGTCCTTCGCGGCGCAGGAGAACTTCCGCCTCGTGAGCGACAGCGACCCGCTCTATGCCGAGTATTCCTACAAGGAGGCGGCGCTCAACCCCACCAACCGGCGCGATCTCGCGACCGACTGGGAGGCCGACATCATCGCGCGCTTCCGCAACGACCCGGGCCTCGGCGAGCTCGACCTCGTGCGCGACACGCCGCTCGGGCAGTCGCTCGTGCTCGCGAACCCGATCCAGATCACCAACGAGGGCTGCCTCCAATGCCACTCGACGCCCGCCGCGGCGCCCGTCTCGATGATCGAGAAATACGGCGACGCCAACGGCTTCGGCTGGCAGCTCGACGAGATCGTGGGCGCGCAGATCGTCTCGGTGCCGATGTCGGTGCCGCTCGAGCGGGCGCGGGAGACGTTCGTGGTGGTCATGGTGGCGCTGGCCTCGGCCTTCCTCGCCATGCTGCTGATCATCAACCTGCTGCTCGGGATCATCGTGGTGCGCCCGATCGTGCGGCTCTCCGAGCTTGCCAGCGAGATCAGTCTCGGCAATCTGGACGCGCCGGAGATGACGCCGCGCGGCGGCGGGGAGATCGCGTCGCTGACCGAGTCCTTTAACCGCATGCGCCGTAGTCTCGAGAACGCGCTCCGCATGATCGAGTGAGCACGACAGGCAGCCCCTGGGAGGCCCCATGACCGCCGCGCCGCCGGAGATCCCGCGCTTCATCGGCAAGTACCGGATCGACGGCGTGCTCGGCACGGGCGCGATGGGGGTGGTGTTCCGCGCGTTCGACCCGGCCATCGAGCGCGAGGTGGCGATCAAGACGATCCGGCCCGACCTGATGGGTTCGGAGGACCAGACGGCGTGGACCGAGCGCTTCGCCCGCGAGGTGCGGACGGCGGCGCGCTGCATCCACCCCAATGTCGTGACGATCTTCGAATACGGCGAGGCGGGGGGCGTCCCCTACATCGTGATGGAGTACTGCGCCTCCCGGCCGCTCTCCGATTTCCTGCTCTCGCGCCGGGCCTTCGAGGTGCCCTCGGCGCTGTTCGTCGTCAGCCAGGTGCTGGCCGCGCTCGGCGCCGCGCACGCCGCCGGCATCGTGCACCGCGACGTCAAGCCCGGCAACGTTCTGCTGCTCGACAGCGGCGCGGTGAAGGTGACGGATTTCGGCATCGCGCGGGTCGAGAGCTCGACCATGACCGCGCACGGCGCGATGATCGGCACGCCCTCCTACATGAGCCCCGAGCAGTACATGGGGCGCAGCGTCGATCACCGGTCCGACATCTTCTCCACCGCCGTGCTGGCATACGAGCTCCTGTCCGGCCAGCGCCCCTTCCAGGGCGCGACCCAGGCCGAGCTGATGTACCGCCTGCTGAACGAGGATCCGCCGCCCCTGCGCGCGGCGAACCCCGCCGTGCCGCCGGGGGTCGAGACCGCCGTGCTGCGCGGGCTCGCCAAGGGGCCGGAGGCGCGGTTCCAGAGCGCAGGGGCCTTCGCCGGCGCGCTCGCGGCCGGCACGGGCGACGAGGCGGCGGCCACGATCATCGCGCCGGCGCGCGAGCGGGTGGCGCCGCGCCCCGCCGCCGGGTTCGACGACGCGGTGCTCGCGCTGGCCGAGCGCCGGCTCGCCCGCCATGTCGGGCCGATCGCGCGGGTGATGGTCCGGCGCGCCGCGGGGCGGTGCGGCTCGGTCTCCGAGCTCTACGCCGCGCTCGCGGAGGGGATCGACGACCCCGCCGCGGCCGCCGCCTTCCGCCGCAGCGCCGGGCAGGAGGCGGCCGACACGGCGATGCGCCTCTCCTCGAGCATCAGCCGCGGCTCGGGCCGGCCCGTCGCGATCGACGCGGACACCTTGAGCGAGACCCAGCTCTCGCTCGCGAGCCATCTCGGCCCGGTCGCGCGCGTCCTCGTGCAGAAGGCCTCGGCCAAGGCCGACAGCCTCGAGGCGTTCTACCGCATCCTCGCGGACTCGATCCCCGAGGGGCCCGGCCGCACCGCCTTCCTGCGCAAGCATCTCGGCTCGTCTCGCTGACCCCTGCCGCCGGATTTTCCGCGTTCTCGCTTGTAATCCGCCGCCCACCGTCTGATATGCTCACGGAGCTATTTGACGTTCGGGCCGCGGCCTGCGGCTCCAGGATTGATATCGATTTCGGGGAGCGCGCGCGATGTGCGACGAAACCAATGCCGTTTTCTATCGAAAGGCGCTCCGGCGGCACGGGGCCGGGCCGAGAGCGGTGGGCTGGACCACCCGCCGCGCGCAGACCGACCGCTTCCGGATCATCGACGAGGCGGTCGATCTCGACGGCGCGAGCGTGCTCGACGTGGGATGCGGCCTCGGGGGTCTCTACGACTACCTCGCCGCGCAGGGGCGGCGGATCGACTATGTCGGGATCGATCCGGTGGCGGCGATGGTCTCGCGCGCTCGCGTGATGCGCCCGGAGGGCGATTTCCGCGAGATGAGCCTCGAAGGCTCGCACGACGTGGCCGCGTTCCCGCCGCGCTCGTTCGACTACGTGCTCGCCAGCGGGATCTTCTCGCGCCGCGGCGACTGCACGCTCGAGACAGTGATGCGAACCGCCGAGCTGATGTTCGGCCTCTGCCGGCGGGCCGCGGTGTTCAACTCGCTGAGCGCGCAGTCGCCCCGCAACGGCCGCCGCGGCTTCACGGTCGATCCGGTCGCGGCGCTCGCGGGCCTGCTCGCCATCAGCCCGGCCTTCGAGATGAGCCACCACCCGCGGATCGGCGACGTGACCTTCGTCCTGCGCCGGCTCCACTGAGCGGGCGCGCGCTCAGATCTGGCCGAGGCGGCGCCAGGTCTCGAGCTTCTCGCGGCTCACCTCGAAATGCATCGAGTCCTCGCGGCCGAAGCCCGCGCCCCAGATCCAGCCCTCCTGACGGAAGAAATCGGCAAGGATCGTGAGGCCGAGCTGGGTCTTGCCGTCGCCCAGCGTGTCGAGATGGCCGTCGATGTTGAGATCGACCGCCAGGCCGTAGGCATGGGCCGAGGTGGCCATGTCGGAGCCGCGCACCCGGCGCACGCAGAGCGAGCCGGCGGACTGGATCCGCGCGTAGAGCTCGGGCTCGTAGACCTCGACGTTGCGGAACACCTGCTTGAGCGAGATGATCGCCGGGCGCAGCATCCGGACCCGGATCGGGCCGACATCGGCGAGCTCCAGCATGCCGGCGAGCTCGGCGTTCTCCATCTCCTCGCAGTCGTCGGTCAGCACCTCGCGGGGCAGGCCGAGGAACTCCTGCAGGAAGCTCGAGCTCGCGACCGTCAGCCCCTCGTTCACGTCGCGGCGGCTCGCGATCAGCACGACCTGGGCGAAGCTGTCCTTCAGCGCGTCCGAGGCCTCGGCCTGCGGCGGCGGCGCGAAGCCCTGATAGGCGTCCTCCAGCACCCGGCGCGCGGTGCGGCTGTCGAGCCCGTCCACGCGGTTCTGCAGCATCGCGATCTGGTCGTCCTGCGCCGTCAGACGGTCGCGCAACGCCGCGATCTCGGATTCGAGGGCGGCCACCCGGTCGTCGCTCCCGAACCTCCCCTGCGCGAGGTGCCAGACGAGCGGCGCCGCGAGCACGGCGACGGCGAGCGCGATCAGCCCGATGGTCGACTTCACGGCCGGGACCCTCCTCTTCGCTTCACGCGCGCGACGATATCACAGGCGGGACGGATTCTCAGCAGCCGCGGGCCGCGCCCCGAGCACGTTCGCGGGACCCCGCGGCGTCCCCGGCCGAGGCTCGACAGCGGGGGCCGCATGGGCGACAACGCGGCGACGGCGCGGCCGCGCCCGCGCGATGGAGGTGCCCGATGGACCGCCTGACCGACCGCCTGCCGAGCCCCGCCGGCCTCGCGCTCTGGCTCTACGCCGCCGCCTTCGTGGTGTTGCCGGCCGTGCTCGCGTGGAAGGGCTTCGCCTATGTGATCGGGATCGTGATCTTCGCGGTCGGCCTGCGCCCCCATGTCGACGATCTGGTGCGCGGGCGGCGGATCCATTTCGCGTTCCACTGGCGGGGCGAGGTCTACCGCAAGGCCTTCGAGGTGGCGATCCCCAGCGAGCGGCTGGGCGTCAAGCTCGTCTCGTGGCTGCTGATGGCGCTCACGATCCTCGTCCTGCCGCTGCTCGTCTACGTGCTGCAGAGCCAGGGACAGTCGGTCTACGCCCAGCTCGAGACGCAGCTTCCGGCGATCCTCGGCGAGGTCGACCGCGCGCTCGACTACGCCCACGAGCAGCTTCCGGGCTACGTGCCGGATGTCGATGTCGAGGCGGGGCAGGGCTGGTCGGGGCTCTCCAGCCTGCTCGGCCAGGTGCTCGGCGACGCCGTGCAGGACGTCAAGGGCGTTCTCCAGTCGCTCTTCGGCAGCCTGCTCGCCGCGCTCGGCACGGTGCTCGGCGACTGGGTGAAGCTCGTGATCGCCGCGCTGATCGTCGGCACCATCCTCGGCGGCTGGGGCAAGGAGGTCGAAATGCACCGCCGGATCGTCTCGGCCGGCATCCGCAGCCCGCGCCTCCGCCACAACGCGCTCCGGTTTGGCGAGCTCTACCAGACGGGCGTCAGCCTCTTCATGATCGGCTATCTCGAGGTCGCGGCCACGCTCACGCTGCTCTACGCGGTGGCGATGGCCGTGCTGCCGCTCGGCCTCGGCTTCGGCGCCATCGTGTTCTCCGCGGTGATCCTCGGCTTCATCACGGCGATCCCCAAGATCGGCGGCTTCGGCGGGATGGCGGTGGCGTTCCTGCTGATGGCGACCAATCTCGAGGCGGGGCTCGGCTGGTTCGGGCTCGAGGTGGTGAGCTTCGGCACCGGGCTCGACGTGCTCATCCGGATCGCCGCGCTGGTCGGCGTCGCCAAGCTGATGGGCCTGCTCGAGGCCTACAACTACACGCCCGAGATCCTCGGCCGGAAGCTCGGCATGACCAAGATGCAGATCATCGCGACCGTGATGATCTGGGCGGTGGGCGCCGGCTTTTTCGGCATGATCTGGGGCATCCTGATCTCGCTCGCCTTCCAGGCGGCGATGCGGCTCGCCGAGGAGGACGCGGCCACCGACCGGGCCGAGCCCGAGGCGCCGAAGGCCGCGGCCGAATAGCTACTCCGCCGCGCGCGTGGTTCCGGAGATCGGCGGCGCGTGATCGCCCGCCGCCTCCTCTTCGGCGATGACCAGCCCGTTCGGCTCGACGCTCAGCCCCGGCACCGGCCGCTTCAGCCAGCTCAGCTGGTGCGGGAAGTGGTTGTAGGCGGCCTGGCTGCGGCCGAACTCGCCGGGCGGGGGCAGGTGCGCGATCCAGGATTTCGAGTAGCCCGGCAGCCGGATCCGCCCGAGCAGCAGCTTGAGCCGCAGGAAGGCCTCGAGCGTGCCCTCGAAGACCGCGACCGGCCCGAGCCCCACATGGGACTGGAGGTCGGGGTCGTGGCGGATCCAGTCGCGCAGCGCCTCGGCGGTCGTCGGCGCGCCGTCCGGGCCGACCGCGCCCTCGAGCCCGAGCGCCGCGCGCGCCGCGGCGGCCTCCTCGCCCTCCGCGGCGAGCAGCTCCAGCACCCGGCCCGAGGCGACGGTGAACTTGAGCGACTCCACCTCGAGACCGAAGCGGTGGAACAGGTGCCCGAGGAACATGCGGTCGTGCTCGATCAGCTCGAGGCAGAGGCCGGCCACCTCGTCCTCGTGCGCGGCGAAGATCTCCCGGTGGGTCTCGGCGATCTCGATCCGCAGCTCGATCAGCCGCGCGCGGAGCTCCCGCTTCTGGCGCCGGAGCTCGCGCGCCTCCCCGCCGGGCCAGACCCAGTTGGCGAGCGAGGCCGCGACGCCGCCGAAGACCTGCCCGAGCCGTCGGCGCAGCCAGCGCGCGACGGGGCGGCGCGCGATCGCGTGCTTGCGCCGGATCCGCATCATCTCGTGGTCCTTCTCGGCGCGGATGCGTTCGCGCTCGAGGGGGGCGGTGCGCGCCTCGAGCTCGGCGTGCAGCCGGCGGTGGACCGCGCGCACCGCGGCGTCGATCCGGTCGAGCTCGCGGAAGCCGCGCTCGGCGGTCAGGAAGGTGTCGACGAAGCTCGGCTCGAAGAAGCGCACCACGGCGCGCAGGCAGACCGCGGAGGGCCCGTTGAACTTGGTCTGCACCGAGTGGATCAGCTCGCGGTAGCGCTCCATGCGGTGGGCGACATAGCCGTTGAAGCGGTTGAACTCGTCCCAGGATCCCGGCACGTGCAGCTTCGGGAGCGCCTTGGTGTCGGCGAGCTTCTGGACGAACCGGTCCTCGAGGATCTTGCCCGCGACCCGGCTGAACGGGATGGTGACGAGCGAGACGCCCTTGCCCTGCACGAAGAGGACGGTGACGGCCCATTTGAGGAGCCAGACGACCGCCGCGACGAGAAGGCCGATCGCGATCCAGACGGTGGTGCTGATCTCCTCGACATGGCCGAGGATGGCGTCGCCCGCCTCGGCGAGGTCGGTCTCCATCGGCGGCTCCCCTGCGGCTTCGTCTGCGCCTGATGTAGCCGCGCGCGGGCGCGATTGATAGCCGCGCAGGGGAGGCGGGGGCCGGGCTTGACCTCGCGGGGCGCCCTCGGTAGGCCCACCTGCGGGGGCCCGTAGCTCAGCTGGTAGAGCAACTGACTTTTAATCAGTTGGTCACAGGTTCGAATCCTGTCGGGCTCACCAATCTTTTCA
>CAZWDE010000027.1:0-16976 GCA_964632555.1 uncultured Limibaculum sp. | reverse complement strand
CGACGACCAGACCGCCCGCATATCCCTTCGCATCTCACAAATCTCAAAGAGCGCGGGCCCTGGGCCCCGCCGGCCCGCGCATCCCTGCGCCGCCGGTGAGCGGGGGATATAGGGGTATCGGCAGCGGCGCGCAAGCCCCAATTTTCAGGCCTGGCGGGAGCGCGACTCCGCCGGCTCGAACTGGGGGTAAGCCACGGATTTCGCTGGGAGATATGGCGCGCGGCGGCCCGCCATCGCGGCCATGAACCCGCGGATCCGGCCGATCTGGCGGCGCAGTCTCTGCCCCCGCAGCGAGACCGCGTAGACCGGCAGCTTGCCGAGCATCCCCGCGAGGCACGCCGCGCGGTTGCCGCGCCCGTGCTTGCGCATCAGATAGGCCCGGCTCCACCCGAAGGAGACGTCCTTGACCCGGTTGGCCTCCGGATCGACGCCCGAGGAGCGGTCGCCCAGATGGAGCGCCACGGCCTCGGGCACGAAGATGATCGGCCGCCGCGCCGCGCGGTAGCGCAGCGCCAGATCGTCGTCCTCGAAATAGAGGAAGATCGCCGGATCGAAGCCGCCGAAGGCGAGGAACGGGCGCACGCGGATCAGCATCGCCGCGCCCGAGATCATCGGGATGCAGGCGGTGCCCTCGGGCACGTCGCGCCGCGACAGCCGCGGCTCGAGGCTCGACTCGTGGCGGAAGAACACCTCGCCGTCCGCGTCGACCAGGCGCGGGACGAAGAGGTCGCAGTCGGCATGGGCGCGGGCGGCCGCGAGGAGCGCCATCACCCCCTTGCGATCGATCCGCGCGTCGGGGTTGATCACGAGGGCGAGCTCGGTGTCGACGGCGCGCAGGCCCTCCATCACCGCCCGCCCGAACCCCTGGTTCTCGCCGAGGCTGAGCACGCGGTAGCCGAGCCCGCGCGCGACGGCGGCGGTGTTGTCGCGGCTCGCGTTGTCGACGAGGAGGCTCGGCAGCGCGAGGCTCCCCTCGGCCTGCCAGCGCAGCATGCCGGCCGAGTTGAAGCCGACGATCACGCGCGTCAGATCGCCGGTCACGGCCGGCATCCGCGTGATCTCGCCGGTCATGCCGCGGCCCCCGGCGCCGATCCGGGCTGCTCGGCGACCACGAGGATCTGCTTGGCGATCAGCGGCTCGAGACGGCCGCCCGAGAGCGCGATCAGCCAGCGCCGAAGCTCGGTCGGCCGGTAGCGGGTCGCGCTGCCGAGATGGACCTGCCGGAGGCCGCCGGACGCGGCGAGCTCGGCCGCGGTCTGGTGGGTGAAGAAGCGCAGATGCGTCCGGTCGAGCAAGCCCGCCGCGCGGTAGCGGAAGTCGCCGTGCACCGCGAGCCGCCAGAGGAACTTCCAGTTCCGCACGTTGGGCACCGAGACGATCAGCCGCCCGCCGGGGGCGAGCAGCGGCGAGACCCGCGCCACCACGGCCCACGGGTCGACGAGGTGCTCCAGCACGTCGAGGCAGAGGACGAGATCGAGGCTGCGGGCCGGCACCGCGCCCGGGTCGAACGTCTCGAGATCGCCCTCCCACACCCGGTCCGCCACCATGCGCGCGCGCGCCGCGGCGTCCCGGTCGCGCTCCAGCCCGCCGGCCCAGTCGATCGCCCGCGCCTCGCGCAGGAGCGCGATCGTCGCGCCGGCACCGCAGCCGAGATCGAGGATGCGGGCGCAGCGGTCCGGCAGATGGGGCAGGATCTCGCGCCGCGGCCTGTCGAAATATCCGGTCATGCGCCGCCGCTGGCATGGGGCGGGCGATGCGGGTCCCGGGCCGGCGGCCGCGCCCTCTGGCCTGCGCTCTGACGGGATGGAGAGTTCCGGGTCGGCATCGCGGTCCATCCGCCTGGCATCGGCTCGCTGCGCGCCCGGCACTATTGCACTCGGGGGCGAGGGCCGCAAGCGGCTCGCCGCCGCCCCCCGGGCCGGCCCCGCCGGGGCCCGAGCGGGCTCATCGCCCGAGCGCCGCCGTGGCCGCCGAGGCGTCCGCGCCCGCGCCGGGCTCCCGCGCGCCGCCCTCGGACAGCCGCGCCGCGATGTCGGCGGCGAAGCCCGCGCCCGCCTCGCCGTAGACGTCGAAGGCGACATGCGCGCCGGCCTCGCGGAGCGCGGGCACCTCGTCCGGGTAGCGCGCCAGCGCCGCCACGAAGCCCGTGAAGCCCGCCGACCGGATCTGGTCGAGCGCGTAGAGATTGGCGTCGTGGTCCGGCATCGCGAGCAGCACCGCGCGGAGCGAGGCGGCGGGGCGCACCGCCCGGCGCCAGAAGTCGCTGTCGGTCGCGTCGCCGTGGAGCACGGCGAACCCCTCGGCCTGCAGCCGCTCCACCTTGTCGCGGTCGGTCTCGATGCCGAGAAGCCGGCCGTCCGGCAGCTCGCTCGCGAGCCCGCGATAGACCGCGAGCCCGAGCCGCCCCATCCCGAAGATCACCACCTCGGCGTCGCCGGTGGCGGGGCGCTCGTCGGCCAGCGCGCCGCGCCGCGCCTCGATGCGCCGCAGCCAGTTGGCGTTGCGCGCGTAGATGTCGTGGCTGACCGCGTTGATCGGCGTCAGCAGCAGGAAGGAGAAGGCGAGCGTCAGCGCGATCACCAGCAGCCATTCCTCGCCGAGCAGGCCCTGCTCCACCGCCACGGCGCCGACGATCAGCCCGAATTCGGAAAAGGTGGCGAGCCCGAGCGCGCCGAGCAGCGCGGTGCGCGCGCGGAGGCGAAGCGCGACGAAGATCACGAAGAAGAGCGCGAACTTGATGGCGAGCAGGCCGAGCAGGCCGAGCGCCGTCAGCACGATCTCGAGCGAGGGGATGCCGCCGAGCCCGATGTTGAGGAAGAAGCCGACGAGGAAGATGTCCTTGAACGAGAGCAGCGCGTCGCCGACCTCGCCGGCGCGGCGCTGGCGCGCCATCAGCATCCCCATCACCAGCGCGCCGAGATCGGGCTTGAGCCCCACCGCCTTGAAGCTCGCCGCCCCGAGCACCAGCACCGTGAAGAGCCCGAAGAGCGGCAGCAGCTCGTCATGGCCGATGCGGTCGAGCAGCTTGCCGAAGAGCGGCGGCAGCGCCAGCAGCCCGATGAGCGCGATCGCCCAGGGCGAGGGCAGGATGCCCGTGGAGGCGGTGAGGAAGATCACCGCGGCGATGTCCTGCAGCACGAGGACGCCGATCGAGATCTTGCCGTGCACCGAACCGAGCTCGCCCTTCTCCTCGAAGATCTTCACCGTGAAGACCGTGCTCGAGAAGCTGAGCGCGAAACCGACGACCAGCGCCTCCTCCAGCCCGAGACCCGCGAGGATGCCGACCCCGACCCCGCCGAGCCCGAGCAGCAGCCCGGCGACCAGCACCACCGTGACGCTCATGTGGCCGAGCATGGCGGCGAGGGTCTGCGGCTGGGCGAGCAGGCGGGGCGAGATCTTGAGACCGATGGTGAAGAGGAGCAGAAGCACCCCGAAATCGGCGATCCGGCGGCCGGCCTCGGTCGGCTCGACCCCGACCTCGCTCAGCACGAACCCCGCCACGAGGAAGCCCAGCATCGGCGGCATGTGGATGAAGCGCGCGACGAGGCCGAAGGTGAAGGCCACCGCGAGCGCGACGGAGAGCGAATCGAGCGCGAGAAAATCGGTCATGGCCCGCGATCATCGCAGGCTGGGGTCGGGCGTAAAGCGCGGGGGGCCCGGCGCCCCCGTCTCAGCGCGCCGCCACGCCGGGGCGGCTGCGGCGCCAGCCCTCGAAATCGGCCACGCTCTCGAACCGGCGCCACTTCGCCCCGTCGCACAGCTCGAACGGGCGATAGTCGGTCTTGTAGGCCATCTTCGGGCTGCCGGCGACCCAGTAGCCGAGATAGACGTAGGAGAGGCCCATCTCGCGCGCGAGGCGGACATGGTCGAGGATCATGTAGGCGCCGAGGCTGCGCCGGGTCTCGCCCGGCTCGAAGAAGGAATAGACCATCGAGAGCCCGTCGCCGAGGATGTCGGACAGGCAGGCCGCGAAAAGCATCCGCTCGCCGGTCGCGGGGTCGGGCCGCGTGTACTCGATCACCGAGGAGTTCACCGGCGTCTCGTCCACCATCGAGGCGTAGTCGAAGGCGTCCATGTCGGCCATGCCGCCATCGGCGTGGCGCCGGTCGAGATAGCGGCGGAAGAGCGCGAACTGCGTCTCGGTGGCCCAGGCCTCGCAGGGCTGGCGCTCGAGATCGGCGTTGCGCGCGATGATGCGGCGCTGGGTGCGCGACGGCTGGAAGCCGGCCACCGGAATGCGGATCGACATGCAGGCCGAGCAGCCCACGCAGGCCGGGCGGTAGATCACCGACTGCGACCGGCGGAAGCCGCGCGCGGACAGCGCGTTGTTCACGCTGACCGCGCTCGCGCCCTGAAGCGTCGTGAACACCTTCCGCTCCTCGCGCCCCTCGAGATAGGGGCAGGGCTGCGGCGCGGTCAGGTAGAACTGTGCCTTCAGAGCGGTTTCGTGGTGACTCATGGGCGCCCTTCTCCGTTTCGGCTCTCACGATAGCAAACCGCACGGGCTTGTCACCCGGAGAGGGCCGGCGTGTTCCGTCCCGCGCCCCGGGGCGCGCGCCCGTGTCCCGCCCGGCGGGGCGCGCGGCTCAGGCGGACTGGCGGAGGACCCGCTCGATCGCCTTGCGGAGCTCGATCGGCGCCGCGTGATGCGCCATGTGGCCGACGCCCGGCAGGATCGACATGCGCGCGTGCGGCACCCGGGCGGCGAGCTCGGCCGCCTGGTCGTCCCAGTCGATGAAGTCCTCCGCCCCGTGCAGGATCTCGACCGGCACCGACACGGACGGGTAGCGCGGCTCCATGCGCCGGAGCGCGACGTTGACGTTCTGCAGGTCCTCGGCGTTCGCCTGCAGCGTCTTCTCGCGCAGCGCGAGCGGCGCGCCGACATGCTCGATATAGCCCGGCGGCACCTTCTGCGGCCGGAAGACGCGCGAGATGAACTCGCGGATGCCGCCCTCGCGCGCCCGCTCCAGCAGACTGTCCATATAGGCCTTGACGATCACCCCATCGAGGCCGACCGCGCGCACGATGGTGGCGATGCCGCCATAGGGGATCGTCACCGCCGAGACCGGCACGACGCCCGCCGTCTCGCGCGGGAAGTCGAGCGCCCACGCCATCGCGACCGCGCCGCCCCAGCTGTGCCCGACCACCACGGGGTTCTCGACGCCGATCCGCGTCACGGCCTCCTGCAGCACGCGGGCCTGCACCGCCGGATCCCAGCCGTCGATGTCCGGCCGGTCGGAATAGCCGAAGCCCGGCCGGTCGATCGCGATCACCCGGTAGTGCTCGGCGAGCATCGGCGCGATGCGGAACGTCCAGTCGCGCAGGTTGCCGCTCGCCCCGTGGATCAGCACCACCGCCGGGCCCTCGCCCCGCTCCCAGTAGTGCACGCGGAGCCCGTAGGCGCCGACGAACTCGCCGCTCGGCGGGTACTCGGCGCGGATCCGGGCCTCGTCGAACGGCACGGGCGTGCTGCACGCGCCCAGAAACGCCGCTCCCCCGAGCAAGAAGCCTCGCCGCCGCATACCCTCCTCCTCTCCGCCTGTGCGGCGGGAAATGGGGCCGCGGGCACGGGCCGGCAAGGCCGGCCTCAGCCGCCGATCCGCGCCAGATCGAACGGCGTCGACTGGTAGACCTCGTTGATCCAGTTGCCGAAGAGGAGATGCGCGTGGCTCCGCCACCGGTTCTCGGGCGGCCGGGCGGGGTCGTCGCCGGGGTAGTAGTTGGCGGGCAGCCGGATCCCCTCGCCGCGCGCGACGTCGCGGCGGTACTCCTCGTCGAGCGAGGTGGTGTCGTATTCGATGTGGTTGAACATGTAGAGCGCACGGTGGCCGGGGTCGTGGACGAGGCAGAGCCCGGTCTCGGCCCCGCTCACCAGAACGTCGAGGCTGCGGCCGGCGGGCAGATCGGCCTCGCGCACCTCGGTCCAGCGGCTCACCGGGATGGTGAAATCGTCGGAGAAGCCGCGCAGGAACGGCGAGGCCGGCGCCCGGTTGCGGTGGCGGAAGCAGCCGAACGCCTTCTGCGGCAGCATGTGCTTCGACACGCCGTGGAAGTGGTGCAGCATCGCCTGGGCGCCCCAGCAGATCGCGAAGCTCGCGTGCACGTGGGTCTGCGTCCAGTCGAACACCTCGGTGAGCTCGCGCCAGTAGGTCACCTCCTCGAAGGCGAGATGCTCGATCGGCGCGCCGGTCACGATGAAGCCGTCGAACTTGCGCGCCCGCGCCTCGGCGAAGGGGACGTAGAACGCCTCGAGATGCTCGGCGGCGGTGTTCCGGCTGACATGCTCGGTCATCCGGATCAGCGTGAGCTCGATCTGCAGCGGGGTCGCGCCGATCAGCCGGGCGAACTGCGTCTCGGTGCGCACCTTGTTGGGCATCAGGTTGAGCAGCCCGATCTGCAGCGGCCGGATGTCCTGGCGGAGCGCGGTCTCCTCCGACATCACCATCACCCCCTCGCGGCTCAGCACGTCGTGGGCGGGCAGGTCGGCGGGGATCTTGATGGGCATCGGCGTCCTCGTCTCGGGCCGTCTCGGACCCCAAGGGATAGTGGCTCGGCGCGCCGCGCGGAAGGGCGCCGCCGGGTCCGCACGCTCGCGGCGTCGTGAGGGAGCCGGGACCGGGCTGGGGCGTTGCCCCGCGAGATGTTAGGTCCCGCAGGCAAGCCAGTCTCCGGAGGTTTCCCGATGCTTCAGCCCCGCACCCCCGCCCCCGCCCTCTCGGTCCCGCTCGTTCAGGGCGGCACCTGGACGCTCGCCGAGCAGCGGCCCGAGCACTTCACCATCCTCGTGTTCTACCGCGGCAAGCACTGCCCGATCTGCCGCGGCTATCTCCAGTCGATCGAGGCCGCGCTCGACGACATCGCGGGCATCGGCGCGGGGATCCTCGCGGTGTCGATGGACACCGAGGAGCGCGCCCGCGCCTCGGCCGAGGAGTGGGAGATCAAGTCCCTGCCGCTCGGCTATGCCATGAGCGAGGCGACCGCGCGCGCCTGGGGGCTCTACATCTCCTCGGCCCGCCCCGGGAGCGCCGAACCCGCGCGGTTCTCCGAGCCCGGCCTGGTCGTGACGCGCCCCGACGGCACACTCTTCTTCGTGCAGGTGCAGAGCGCGCCCTTCACCCGGCCCGCCATCGACCAGCTCGTGGGCGGCCTGCGCTTCGTCACGGAAAACGACTATCCCGCGCGGGGCGATCTGACGGCCGAAGCGGCCTGAGGCTCAGCCGAGCGCGTGCTCGAGCGCCGCGATCAGGCGCTCGATCTCGACGGCGGGGTTGGCCGCCACGTTGCGGAGCCACGCCGTCTCCCCGATCCGGCTGAGGGAGACGGCGCCCGCGGGTGCCGCCGCCCGAACCGCCTCGGCCGCCCGCCGCGTCGGGCGCCAGAGGACGACGCCGGTCTCGGGCCGGGCGAAGAGCGTCGCGTCCGGGCGCCCGGCCACCCAGTCCGCGAGCCGCTCGGCATCGGCCATGTTGCGCTCGATCCGCGCGGCGAGCCCGGCGCGTCCCCAGGCCAGCAGCGTGGCGAGCAGCGGCACCGCCACCGCGCCGTGGCTGCCGAGCACGCCCACATTGGGCGCGGCGAGGTAGCTCGCGCCGAAGCTGATCGCGGCCTCCGACGCGGCCGTCTCGCGGAACAGGATCAGCGCCGATTCCTTCGGCTGGTAGAGCCATTTGTGCGCCGAGACCGCGACCGAGTCGGCGCGCTCGACCCCGTCGAGGCGCGCGGCGTGGCGCGTGAGCCGGAGCGGCCCCGCCCAGGCGGCGTCGACATGCGTCCACGCCGCCCGGCCCGCCAGCGCCAGGGGGTCGATCGCGCCCGTGTCGGTGGTGCCCGCGGTCAGCACGAGCGCCGCGTCGCCGAGCGGCGGCAGCGCGGCGGCGTCGAGCCGGCCGGCCGGGTCGGTCGGCACGGTCTCGGCGGCGAGGCCGAGGAGGTGCGCCGCCTTGCGGACCGAGAGATGCGCGGACGCCGACGCCACCACGCGCCGCACCCCGGCCCGCTCGCGCGCCGCCCAGAGCGCGGTGAGATTGGCGATCGTCGAGCCCGGCACCATGTGCCCGCCGTCCATCCCGAAGGCCGGCGCGAGCCAGCCGACCGCGCGGGCCTCGAGCGCGCGGGCGACCGGCGCGGTCTCCGGATGCAGGAGGTTCTGGTTGAGCGCCGCGGTCCAGAGGGTGGCGGCCCACGCGACCCAGGGCGTCGGCGGGTCCATATGCGCGAAGGCATGCGGGGCGCCGAGCCGGCAGGCGGCGCCGAGCGCGACCGGCGCGAGGGCGTCGAGGGCCGCGGCCTCGCCGAGCCCCGTCTCCGGCAGCGCGTCGGGCAGCGTCTCGGGCGCGGCCGCGGCGCCCGGCTCGGCGAGGCGGGCGAGCGCCCGGCCGAGGCCGCGCGCGTCGGCCTCGAAGGCTGGGTCAGCCATCGCGGCGCCGCGCGATGGCCCGCGCGACGAGGGCGTCGAACTCCGCCTCGGTGCGCACGGCCTCGATCTCCGCGGCCTCGACCGCGACGCCCCAGAGCCGCGCGATGGCGTCGTAGCGCGGCATGCGGTGCGCGATGAGGCGGCGGAAACCCCAGACCGCGAAGGCGTCGGGGTCGACCGCGTCCTCGGCCTCGCCGGTCTCGGCCCGGTAGGTCTCCCAGGCCTCGAGGAGAAAGGCCTCGGGGTAGTACATCGGCTTCGGCGCCCGGGCGAAGCGGCGCGCGAGCTCCTCGGCATGCGCCTCCGAGCCGCGCACGCCGACGAGGAGCGCGGTGCCGGCGAGGGTGGTCAGCACCGGGTCGGCGGCGTCCTTCGGGTCGACGACCTCGCAGATCGAGCCGCCGGTGTCGCAGAGGAAATGCGCGTAGCCGTAGATCGTCCGCGCCTTCTCGCAGAACGCCGGGGCGTCGAGCAGCGCCGCGATCTCGGCCTCGCGGTGCTGGCGCTGGCGCCGCAGATACTCGGCGAAGGGGATGCCGCCCTTCGCCGGGTCGCCCGGCTTGCCGAGATAGCAGGAGAGCGGCGCCAGATTGTCGAAGCCGATATTGGAGCGGATCTTGATCGAGTCCGACAGGAGCAGCTCGCGGAGCAGCGGCACCTTCATCGCCTCGCGCTTCACGAGATCGGCGATCGGCTCGCCGAGATACCGGGTGCCGATGCGGTAGTCGACGGAGTAGTGGTACCAGCCGGCATCGCGGCGGAGCATGGCGGCGGCGCGCGTCTTGCCGACGCCCGACATGCCGAAGAGCGCCACGGCCCTCTGCGGGGCGTCGAGATAGGCCTCGGGGTTCGGGTAGAGGAGCGGGCGCATCGCGCCCCCTCTAGCCGCGGCCTGCGGGCCTGCCAAAGGGAATTCGCGGGCCCCGGTCAGAGCGGCTCGCCGGGCTCGGGCAGGATCAGCGCCCGCTCGGCCATCCAGGGGTGGATCGCCGCCGCCTCGCGAAGCGCGCGCTGCGCGGCGGCGGTGCGCCCCTGCGCCATCAGGATCAGCCCGCGGCCCGAGAGCGCGCCGAAATGCGCCGGCTCGAGCGCGAGCACCTCGTCGACCGCGGCGAGCGAGGCGTCGAGCCGGCCGCGTTCGTAGAGCACCGTGGCGAGCTGGTTCCAGCCCTCGGCGAAGTCCGGACAATAGGCGACGAGCTCGCGCGCCGCCTGCTCCGCGGCCTCCAGATCGTGCCAGCGCCGGCGGTCGAAGACCCGGTCGATCAGCGCCTGCGCGCGGGCGTCCGGCGCCTCGGCCCAGAAGCGGCGCACCGCGTCGGCGGCGATCCGTCCGTCGAGCTCGCTCGGCGCCTCGGCGAGATCGGCGAGCAGCGCCGCGCGTTCCTCGGGCCGCGGCGGCTTGGCCGGGCACTCGGCCGCGGCGGGCGCCGCCGCGAGCGCGAGCGCGAGGGCCAGCGCGGCGCCGCGCTCAGCCGCCATGGGCCAGCACCGCGAGGAGGAGCAGCGCCACGATGTTGGTGATCTTGATCATCGGGTTGACCGCCGGCCCGGCCGTGTCCTTGTAGGGGTCGCCCACCGTGTCGCCGGTGACCGCCGCCTTGTGCGCCTCCGAGCCCTTGTAGTGGGTCTGGCCGCTCCTGTCGGTGAAGCCGTCCTCGAAGATCTTCTTGGCGTTGTCCCACGCCCCGCCGCCCGACGTCATCGAGATCGCGACGAAGAGCCCGGTGATGATCACGCCGAGGAGCATCGCGCCCACCGCGGCGAAGGCGGCGTCCTTGCCCGCGATCGCGTTGACGACGGCGAAGACGACGATGGGCGAGAGCACCGGCAGCAGCGAGGGCAGGATCATCTCGCGGATCGCCGCCTTGGTCAGCATGTCGACCGCGCGGCCGTAGTCCGGCTTCTCGGTGCCCTCCATGATGCCCGGCTTCTCGCGGAACTGCCGGCGCACCTCCTCGACCACCGCGCCCGCGGCGCGGCCGACCGCGGTCATGGCGATGCCGCCGAAGAGGAAGGGCAGGAGACCGCCGAAGAAGAGGCCCACCACGACATAGGGGTTGGTGAGCGCGAAATCGACGGAAATGCCCTCGAAGTAGGAGCCCGGCGCGGCGTTGGCGGCGAAGAAGGCGAGGTCCTCGGTGTAGGCGGCGAAGAGCACGAGCGCGCCGAGGCCCGCCGAGCCGATGGCGTAGCCCTTGGTCACGGCCTTGGTGGTGTTGCCGACCGCGTCGAGCGCGTCGGTCGTCGAGCGCACCTCGGGCGGCAGGTCGGCCATCTCGGCGATGCCGCCGGCGTTGTCGGTGACGGGGCCGAAGGCGTCGAGCGCCACGACCATGCCGGCGAGCGCGAGCATGGTGGTCACCGCGATCGCGATGCCGAAGAGCCCGGCGAGCTGGAAGGCGCCGATGATGCCCGCGATGATCACGAGGGCGGGCAGCGCGCAGGCCTCGAGGCTGACCGCGAGGCCCTGGATCACGTTGGTGCCGTGGCCGGTGACCGAGGCCTCGGCGACCGAGCGCACGGGGCGGTAGCCGGTGCCGGTGTAGTATTCGGTGATCACCACGATCAGCGTCGTCACCGCGAGGCCGACCACGCCGCAGAAGAACAGGCTGAGCGCGGTGAAGCTCGCGCTCGGCGTCTCGAGCACCGTGCCGAGCCCGTCCGGGAACACGACGAACGTCACCGGCAGCAGGGCGACGAGCGAGAGCACGCCGGTGGCGATGAAGCCCTTGTAGAGCGCGCCCATGATCGACTGCGAGGCGCCGAGCTTCACGAAGAAGGTGCCGGCGATCGAGGTCAGCACGCAGACCGCGCAGATCGCGAGCGGGTAGATCATCGCGGCCTCGCCGAGCGGGCCGGCCGAGAAGTAGATCGAGGCGAGCACCATGGTGGCGACCACCGTGACCGCGTAGGTCTCGAAGAGATCCGCCGCCATGCCGGCGCAGTCGCCCACGTTGTCGCCCACGTTGTCGGCGATGGTGGCGGGGTTGCGCGGGTCGTCCTCGGGGATGCCGGCCTCGACCTTGCCGACGAGGTCGCCGCCGACATCCGCGCCCTTGGTGAAGATCCCGCCGCCGAGGCGGGCGAAGATCGAGATCAGCGAGGCGCCGAACCCGAGCGCCACCAGCGCGTCGATCACCACCCGCTCGCCGGGGCCGAAGCCCATCCCCTGGGTCAGCACGGCGTAGTAGACCGCGACGCCGAGAAGCGCGAGCCCGGCCACGAGGAGCCCCGTCACGGCGCCCGACTTGAACGCGATCTCGAGCCCGTCGGCGAGGCTCCGCGAGGCCGCCTGCGCGGTCCGCACATTGGCGCGCACCGAGACGAGCATGCCGATGAAGCCGGCGGCGGCCGAGAGCACCGCGCCGATCGCGAAGCCGATCGCCACGAGCCCGCCGAGCAGCCAGTAGATCACCGCGACGATCACCAGCCCGACGATCCCGATCGTCGTGTACTGGCGGAGGAGATAGGCCCCCGCGCCTTCCTGGATCGCCGCCGCGATCTCGCGCATCCGCTCGTTTCCGGCATCGGCCGCGAGCACCGAGCGGATGGCCCACGCGCCGTAGACGATCGACACGGCCCCGCAGACGATGATTGCGATCAGCATCGGTTGTCCCCCCAAACCTTGTGTTGTCTGGGGATCACGGTCGCGCAGATCGCGGGGCCGCGCAAGCGGCGCGCCGCCCGGCCGGGCTCGGCCGCCCGGCTCACTCGGCGGCGGCGGGCTTCTCTCCGAAGCGCTCGATCGAGCGCATCAGGATGGCCGCGGCCTCCTGCTTGTCGCCCCAGCCGATCACGCGGGCCCATTTGCCCTGCTCGAGCGACTTGTAGTTCTCGAAGAAGTGCCAGATGCGGTCGCGGTGGCGGATCGGCAGGTCCTCGAGGTTCTGGATCTCGGCCTGGAACGGGTCGACCTTCTCGATCGGCATGGCGATCAGCTTGTCGTCCATCCCGCCGTCGTCCTCCATCTTCAGCACGCCGATCAGCCGGCAGCGGATCACCGAGCCGGGCACCAGCGACACCTCGGTGCGCACCATCACGTCGACCGGGTCGCCGTCCTCGTGCAGCGTGTTGGGAACGAAGCCGTAGTTGTTGGGATAGAACATCGGCACGTTGACGATGCGGTCGACCTCGAGCGCGCCCGAGTCCTTGTCGATCTCGTACTTCACCGGCTGGCCGCCGCCGGCGCCGCCCGGGATCTCGATGATCACGTTGAAGTCGTGGGGCGGGTTCTTGCCCGGCGAAATCTTGCTGATGTCCATCACGGCTCTCCTGCACTGCACAATGGCCCGCGACGGCTCTAGCACAGGCCCCGGCCCTCCGGGAGAGGGCCGGAGCGACGGATCGCCGCGTCCGTGCGGCGGAAACCCGCCTCAGGCCGCGAGACGGCGATGCGGCATCGGAAAGACCCCGGCGGCGGTCAGGCGATGGTGGTCCGGCAGCTCGCCGTCCTCCGGCACCACGACCCCGGGATCGACGACCGCCCCGCGCCCGATCACCGACCGCGCGCCGATCTCCGCGCCCGCGCCGACGATCGAGAAATCGCCCACCCGCGTGAAGTCGTGGATCCGCGCGCCGTCGCCGACCCGGCAGTCCGCGCCGATCGCGACCCGCTGGCCGATCCGGGCGTCGCGGCCGATCTCGCTGCCGCCCTCGAGAAGCGCGCGCTCGCCGATCTCGGTCGCCTCGCCGATGTCGATGGGCGCGAGCCGGATCGCGGCGGTGCCCGACGCCACGATGCTGGTGCCGAGCACCGCGCCGGGCGCGATCCGGGCGCCGCGCCCGATGTCGAGCAGCGGGATCTCGCGCATCAGGACGCTCGGCGCCATCTCGAAGCGCAGGTCGCCGCGATAGCCGAAGGTGCGGAAGAACCAGATCTTGAGCATCGGCTCGCCGAGGATCGCGCGCATCGTCGCCCCGCATCCGAGGAACCGGTCGAGCTCGTCGAGATACCTGCGGTGCGCGCCGAAGGCCGGATCGCCGGCGTTGTCGACGATCCAGCGCGGTCGGATGGCCTCGGTCGCCGCGCGGAAATCCCGGTCCTTCTCGAGCCGGTCGAGCCATGGGCCCACGGCACAGCCGATTTCCATATCCCACCCCCAATCATCCTACTCACCCCGGCCGCCATTCTCTGACAAATCGGGGAAAAGGACAGTATGGAGTTGCGGACTTTCGCGAAAAAATCGGTGAATCGACTTGGTTACTGCCCCGAAGCCGCCGCTTTTTGGCCGTCGCGCGACTGCGCGGCCGCATCGATGGCGGCCATTGTGGCATCCCAGGCCAGAAGGATCGAAGCATGCCGATTTTTGTAGTCGCGCGCCGGGCGGAGCGCCTCGAGCGAATCAAACGGCGCCGAGGGCGCGGGGCCGTCCTGCTTGATCAGCGCGGCCAGTTCCTCGCGGGCCCGCGCGATTTCCTCGCGGCCGAGACCGACGACGCCGGCGGCGAGAACGGCCGCCGACGCCTGCCCGAGCGCGCAGGCCTTGACGTCCTGCGCGAACTCGGTGATCCGCCCGTCCGCGAGCCGCAGATCGACCGTGACGGTCGAGCCGCAGAGCGGCGACCGCTTCATCGCCGTGCCGTCCGGCTCGGCGAGGCGCCCGGTGTGCGGGATGCCCGCGGCCAGCGCGAGAATGCGCTGGGAGTAGAGCTTCATCAGGTCCTCGGTCGCGCCAGACATTGCCAAACCCTCCGGTTTTCGATCCACATAGAGCCTCGCGCGCCGCTGCAAAACCCTGGACCGCCGCCATGCCCTCCGCTTCCGACACGACCGCCACGGCGCCGTTCGACCCCGCCGGCCTCGCCTACGACGCGCGGGGCCTCGTGGCCGCCGTGGCGCAGGATCACGCGAGCGGCGAGGTGCTGATGCTCGCCTGGATGAACGAGACGGCGCTGCGCGAGACGCTGGCCACCGGCCGCGCCACCTACTGGTCGCGCTCGCGCGCCCAGCTGTGGCGCAAGGGCGAGACCTCGGGCCATGTCCAGCGCGTCGTGGACGTCCGGATCGACTGCGATCGCGACGCCGTGCTCCTGCTGGTGGAGCAGACCGGCCCGGCCTGCCACACCAACCGGCGGAGCTGCTTCTACACGGCGGTGCGCGACGGCGCCGAGCACGAGCTGATGGCCCCCGAGGAGCGCTGATGGGCGTGCAGCCGCGCTGGTCCGAGCGGCTCGAGCGCCGCGCGCTCCGCCGCCTCGCGCTCGGGCTGGTGGTCGGCGGTCTCTCGGGCGCGCTCGCCCATCTGGCGCATGTGCCGCTCGCCTGGATGCTGGGGGCGCTCTTCGGCTGCATGGTGGCGGCGCTCGCGGGGCTGCCGGTCGGGGTGCCGCTCTGGCTGCGGGCCAACTTCCTGATCCTCGTCGGCCTCTTCCTCGGCGAGAGCTTCGACGGCGTGGCGATGGAGGAGATCGCGCGCTGGCCGCTGTCGCTGGCCGGCGCCATCCTCTACGTGCCGGTCGCCTCGGGCGCGGCCTATCTCTTCTATCGCGCGGCGCTGCGCCAGGGGCCGATGACGGCGATGTGCTCCTCGGTGCCGGGCGGGCTGACCGCCGTCGTGATCCTTTCGGAGGAGTTCGGCGGCGACGACCGGGCGGTGGCGCTCTCGCAGTCGCTCCGCATCGCCATCGTGATCTTCGCCGCGCCGATCGTCGCCTTCGGGCTTCTCGGCTTCGCGCCGCCGCCCGACGATCTCCTGTCCGCGCGGCCGACCATCGCGCTCGCGGATGTCGCGCTGCTCGTGCCGGCGGCGCTGCTCGCCACATGGGGGCTCGAGCGCGTCGGGCTGCCGATCCCGTTCTTCCTCGGGCCGATCCTCGCCAGCGCCGCGCTCCGCCTCGGCGGCATCGTCGAGGGCGCGCTGCCGCACTGGCTGGTCGAGGTCGCCCTCGTGGTCACCGGCAGCGCGATCGGCTGCCGGTTCCAGGGCGTGCGCCTCTCGCAGTGGGCCGCGGTCGCGGCGGCGACGCTCGGCGGCACCACGGTCCTCCTCGCGGTGTCGGTGCTCTTCGCGGCCGGGATCGCCTGGGCCACGGGGGTCGACTTCGTCGCGGCCCTGCTCGCCTTCGCGCCCGGCGGCGTGGCCGAGATGAGCCTGATCGCGCTCGCGATCGACGCCGATCCGGGCTTCGTCGCGGTGCATCACGTCGTGCGGATCGGCTTCATTCTCGTCGCCCTGCCCTTCTTCGCCGCCTGGCTTCGCGACGTGCTGGTCGAGCGGCCCGCCCCGCGCGACGGGTGAACGCGCCGCCGATCCGTGCTAGCCGTGACGCAGAGCAACATAACCGGGGGACCCGCCATGCCGCTTCGATCCGTCTCCGTCGCCGCGCTCCTCGCGGCGGCGCCCGCCGCCGCGCTCGCCGACTGCGCGACCGACGTGGCGATCGCGCGCTACGTGGCCGACTGGCAGGCCGGCACGCCCACCAAGGCCCTCGCCGCCGGGGCCACCGAGGACGAGGCGCTCTGCTCCCAGCAGAAGCTCGTCGAGCGTCTCGGCCTCTCGCGGGGGGCGCCGGTCGGCTACAAGGCGGGGCTGACGAGCCAACCGGCGCAGGACCGCTTCGGCGTCGAGGAACCGGTGCGCGGCGTGCTGCTCGAGAAGATGCTGCTCGAGGACGGCGCCCGCGTGCCGGCCGATTTCGGCGCGCGCCCGCTCTTCGAGGCCGATCTTCTGCTCGTCGTGGGCAGCGCGGCGATCAACGACGCCGAGACCCGCGAGGAGGCGCTCGCGCACATCTCCGCGGTGCGGCCCTTCATCGAGCTGCCCGACCTCGCGGTCGCCGAGGGCGAGCCGATCACCGGGGCGACGCTCACCGCCGGCAACGTCGCCGCGCGGCTCGGCGTGATGGGCGAGGCGGTGCCGGTCGACGCCGGCATGCTCGAGACGCTCGGCAGCATGACGGTGCGGGTCACCGCGGCCGACGGCGAGGTGCTCTCGGAGGTCCCGGGCTCTTCCGTGCTCGGCCATCCGCTCGAGAGCCTGCTCTGGCTGCTCTCCAAGGGGGTGACGCTGGCCGAGGGCGACCTGGTCAGCGTCGGCTCGATCGGGCCGCTGATGCCGCCGGCGCGGGCCAAGGGGCGCGCGGTCGCGACCTATGTCGGCCTGCCGGGCGAGCCGACCGTCTCGGTCGAGTTCACCGACTGAGCCGGCCGGCCCCGGCGCGCGCCGCCGGGGCCGCCGTCCTCAGGCAGCTCAGGCGCCCTGGAAGACGAAGTCGTCGGCGCCCAGCTGGTCGAGCGCGACGCCCTCGAGGGTCAGGCTGCGCTCGTTGACCTCGATCACCACGTCGCCGTTCACCTCGGTGGCGGCCGCGAGCACGTCGTCGACCGTCTCGAAGGCCTCGACGAAGCGCAGGTCGATCAGATCGGTGCCGTCCTCGAAATCGGTCACGACATCCGCCCCGAGGCCGAAGACGAAGCTGTCGGCGCCCGCGTCGCCCGTCAGCGTGTCGTCGCCCCAGCCGCCGGCCAGCGTGTCGTTGCCGGCGCCGCCGGCCACGCTGTCGTCGCCGAGCCCGGCCCACACCTCGTCGTCGCCCTCGCCCGCCGAGATCAGGTCGT
>CAZWDE010000026.1:11925-17269 GCA_964632555.1 uncultured Limibaculum sp. | reverse complement strand
GTGGGACCACTGGCTGAAGGGCGTCGACACCGGGATCATGGACGAGCCGATGCTCACCGCCTGGGTGCAGGAGTCGGTGCCGCCCGCGCCGCATTACGAGGAGCGCCCGGGCCGGTGGGTGGCCGAGACCGCGTGGCCCTCCCCCCGCATCGCGGCGCAGGAGTTCGTGCTCAACCGCGGCCGTCTGGAGGCCGAGCCCGCCCCGGAGGAGGCGCTGACCGCGCGGACGCCGCAGACGCTCGGCCTCGCCGCCGGCGAATGGCTCTCCTTCGGCGATCCGGGCGAGATGCCGGTCGACCAGCGCGGCGAGGACGGACAGTCCCTCGCCTTCGACAGCGCGCCGCTGCACGCCCGTCTCGAGGTCCTGGGCGCGCCGGTCGCCGAGCTCGAGATCGCCGTCGACCGCCCCGTCGCCCTCCTCTGCGTGCGCCTCTGCGACGTGGCGCCCGACGGCGCCTCGACCCGCGTGAGCTTCGGCCTCCTGAACCTCACCCACGATGCCGCGCACGAGACCGTGACGCCGGTCGTGCCGGGCGAGCGCCGCCGCGTGCGGGTGTTGCTCAACGACATCGGCCACGCCTTCGCGCCCGGCCACCGGATCCGCCTCGCGGTGTCGACCACCTACTGGCCGATGGTCTGGCCCTCGCCCGAGCCCGTCACGCTGACGCTCGTGGCAGGCGCGAGCCGGCTCGCCCTGCCCGTCCGCGACCCGGCCGGCGAGCCGGCGCCGCCCGCCTTCGGCCCGCCCGAGGAGAGCCCGCCGGGACCGACGGAGACGCGCCGCCCCGCCGCCCGGCATCGGCGCGTCGAGACCGAGATCGTGTCCGGCGCCGTGACGCTCGAGGACCACAAGGACCGCGGGGACCACTGGCTCGGGGCCATCGACCTCGTGATGGGCGGCTGGAGCACCGACACCTACCGCCTGCGCGCGGACGACCCGCTCTCGGCCGAGCAGACCTGCCACACCACGCTCACGCTCGCGCGCGGCGACTGGCGCGTGCGGACCGAGACCACGACCACGATGCGCGCCGACGCCACGGACTTCGTGATCACCGCGGAGCTGCGCGCGCTCGAGGGGGAGGCCGAGATCTTCGAGCGCCGGTGGCAGGCCCGGATCCCGCGCGACGGTGTCTGACACGCCCCGTTCGCGCCACCGGCAAAAAGGGGCGGGGCGCCGCGGCCGAGGCTCGCGAACGCCCCGCCAGTCGCGCCGCCGGCCCGGGACGGGAGCCGGCGGCCGGGAACCTCGGAGGCTCAGGCGCGCTTGACGAGCCGCACGACGAGGAGGACCAGAACCGCGCCCGCGGTGGCCGAGAGGATCGCGCCGAGGATGCCGCCGCCGAGGCTCACCCCGATCGCCGGGAACAGGAACCCGGCAACCACCGCGCCGACGATGCCGAGGATCACGTCGCCGACGAGGCCGAGGCCCGCCCCCCGCACGAGGAGGCTGGCGAGCCAGCCCGCCACGCCGCCGATCACCACCGCGACCACGAGGCTTACGAGAAGCCCGCCCGCGCCGCCCGCCGTGTCCTCCATGACATCCTCCTCCACGCGCGGCGCCCGGCCGCTCAGAACTCGATCGAGAGCCCGGCCGACCAGCCCGTCACGTTGTCGCCGACGATCCCGGAGCCGCGCAGGCTGACGCCCTCGATGCCCGAGATCACCTCGCGGTCGACGATCTCGATGCCGCCGCCGAGCTCGAAGAAGAAGCTGAAGCCGAGCGCGTCGTTCTGCGCGCCCGGCAGATAGGTGTTGGCGGCGAAGCCGATCCAGCGCAGCTCGCGGCCGAAGACCGTGAGCCCGGTCGGCCCGTCGAGCTCCACGCCCGAGCTCAGCACGCCGAAATCGCCGTCGGTGTCGAGCACCGGGTCGCTCGCGCTCACCACGTTGTCGAAGAGATGGGTGTAGCGGACCCGGCCGAGGAGGTTGATGTCGCGCGCCTCGAAGCTCCGCCCGTGCTCGATCTCGAGCGCGCCGCCGAGCAGCACGCTGTTGATCCGCACGTCGAACACGATGCCGTCGCCCGCCGCCGCGATCTCGGGCGCGAGCGGGCCGGTCACGTCGCCCTCGTCGCTGGTGTGCGAGTAGCCCGCGAGGAAGATCGGGCGCGCCACGGTGCCCGCGGCGAGCGCGATCTCCGCGCCGACGCCGCCGAGGAAGGTGAAGGTGTCGATGTCGACCGAGGCGCGCGTCGCGCCCTCCGAGGGGTCGGCGAAGGGGGCGAGATCGAAATCGACCGTCTGCTCGGTGTTCAGGTAGCCGAAGGTGCCCTCGACATAGGGCCTCACGCCCTCGACAGGCTCCCAGTCGAAGCTGTGCGACGGCCCGAGCTTGGTCGCGCCGAGGTCGAGCTCGCTGCCGCCGTCCTCGACGTTGAAGTTGGCCGCCGTGATGCCGCGCGCCGCGCCGAAGATCGTCAGCGACTGGAACGCGTTGCCGAGATCGCTGCGCGTGGCCGAGGTGCGGAAGGCCTCGCGGAAGAGATCCACGAGGTCCTGGTCCTGCGCCGCCGCAGGCGATCCCGCGACGGCGGCGAGGCCGGCGGCGAGGCCGGCCCGGATGACGGCGGCGCGCGTCAAAGCGTGCCCTCGTTGCCGATGAAGGTGATCCCGGCGGTCGTCCCGTCGCGATAGGCGATGCAGCGCCACGGCGCCTGCTGCGGCCCGACGCCGACGATCACCTCGGTGCCGGCCTCGCTGAAGCTCGAGCCGAGGATGCTGACATTGGGGTTGCCGGTCTCGGCGCGCACGTCGCGCAGGCACGCGTCCTGCCCCGCGATTTCGGGGTCGGCGCCGCCGCCGGCCGCCCCGCCCGTCGCGGCGGGATCGTCGGCGAGATAGGAAATCTCGCCCGTCGAGCCGTCGGCATAGGCGACGCACTGCCAGAGCTCGCGCTTGCCCGTCTCGAAATTGGCGAGGACGCTGCCGCGCGTGAAGACGCCGCCGCCCTGCACGGGTTCGGAGCTTCGGATCACGACGTCGTCCACGCCGTGAAACTCGCGGAGCGCGGCGAGGCAGGCGCCCTCGCCCGCCGCCTGAGACAGGCCCGACGGGCCGCCCGCGCCCGGCGGGGGCGCCTCGCAGGCCGCGAGCGCGAGAAGGGCGAGGCCCGCGAGGGCGGTGACGGGATGCGCAGTCTTCATGGGGTGTCCCCTTCTGTCGGGGGCGGGGGCCGCGCGGCCCTCGCCCGGGCTGGCGTCACTCGATGACGAAGTCGATGTCGAAGTCGGCGAAGGTGCCCTGGTCGCCGTTGTAGAAGACCTCCACCCGGTGATCGCCCGACTGGTAGAGCTGGCCGTAATAGCGGAAGCTCGACTGCGAGGCCTGGTCGAGGATGTCGCCGCTCGGCACGGAGATGATGTAGTCGAGGAACTCGGTGTCGCCGACGAGATCGACCGTCAGGAACTGGCCGTCGCGGGCATTCAGGATGTAGGTGACGGCATCGCCGGAGCCGAGCCGGTTGCCGTAGCGCGCGCCCGACGTGCCGGGGGCGAACTGCACGCGGACATCGCCGGTCACGGTCGGACGCGCGTCGTCGTAGCCGACACCGTCGACCGGGCCCTCGCCGCCGGGGGACCCGCCCTGTGCGAACGCGGTCTCGTCCTGCCCGTCGACGTAGAACTCGGTCATCGTGATCCCGTCCGGCGCGAAGGAGCAGGAGACATAGGCCTTGCGCGTTTCGAGGAAGATGTCGCCGCCGATGGCGAAGGTGCCGTCGGTGCGCACGCCCTGGTCGCGCATGTCGGCCCGCGCCTCGTAATCGCCGAAGAACTCGCGGGCCATGCTGCCGCATTCGTCGAGCCGGAAGCCGGGCGACTGGGCCGCGGCGGGCACGGCGGCGGCGAGCGCGGCCGCGAAGGTCAGGAGGGGGATCGGTCGCATCGGGGTGGTCCTCTCGGTGGGGTGGGGAAACAGCGGCCCGCGCGGGCGCCCGGTCTGCGCGCCCGTCATCGGATGCCGAAGATCACGTTGTAGTCGGCCCAGTTGCCGCGCCGGTTGATCACCTCGACGACGTGGTCGCCCGACTGCCAGAGCTGGCCGCGATACTCCCGGTCGGTCGGGATCATCGTGAGGAGGAAGGTCCCGTCGGGATTGAAGATCTGGAAGTCGAGGCGCGGCCCGTCGCGGTGCGCGACCCGGGCATAGAGGACCTGGCCGTTCCGCGCGTTCAGCACGTAGCGGGTGGAAGCCCCCGGCGCGAGGCGGCGGCGGAACTCGACGCCGGTCTGCCCGGCCGGGAAGCGCACCCGCTCGGTCGTGCTGCCGCCGACGCCCGGGCCGGGCGGGCGTGCCGGCGGGCGCGGGGCGGCCCCGGCGCCCGTGGCCGCGAGGTAGCGCGCGTTCGCCCAGCCCTCGCCGCCCATCTCGTCGAGCAGGCCGACGCGGCACCAGCGCGACCGGCCGAGCGTCCGGCAACCGAGATCGCGCACGCGCGCCCCGTTGGGCAACGCGCCGACGATCCGGGCGCGGGGCGAGGGCGCGGCCCGGAGGTTGAGCACGTCGGTCGACGCGACGCCCGTCACCCGGAAGAAGCCCCGGCGCCACGGCCCGCCCGGCCCCGCGCCGCCGCCCGCATGGCCGCCGGCAGAGGGCGGGCTCGGCAGCTGCGCGGCGCCGCCCATGGCGAAGCGCGTCCGGTCCTGCCCGTCGACGAAGAACTCGATCATCCGACCGCTGCGCGGCGAGAAGGCGCAGGCGACGAAGGCCGCGCGCGTCTCGAGGAAGATGTCGCCCCGCACGGTCTCGGTGCCGTCGACGCGGGCGCCGGCATAGCGCATGTCCGCCCGCGCCTCCCAGTCGCGGTGGAAGTCCCGCGCCATGCGGGCGCAGGCGTCCTCCATCTGCGGCACGGTCTGCGCCCCGGCCGGGAGGGCGACGAGCCCGGCTGCGGCGAGCAGGAGGGCGGGGAGCGGGAGGCGGAGGGTCATCGGCGCGGATCCCGTGCTGGCGTCATTCCGAGCGGCGCTCGGCGGCGGCCTGCCGGAGCTCGGCCACGACCTCGGCGCAGTCGATCTCCGAGGTGTCGGGCCCCGCCGGCAGCTCCTCGGAGGCCAGCTGCTTCGCCGCGGCGCTGAGCAGCGCCGGCTCCTGCTCGGCGGTGATCAGGCCCTCCGCGCGCGCCGCCTCGAGGGTGAGGCAGGCGCCGGCCTTGAGCCCCGTGGCGATGCCGACGCCGGCGCCCGCGCCGAGGCCGAGCGCGCCGCCGCCGAAGAAGCCCAGGATGCCGCCGATCAGCACGCCGACGAGGATGAGCAGTGCGGTCTGCATGACGTGTCCTTCCCGGTGATGTCCTCTGTCAGTAGGTCTTGCCGCGGCGCTGCCGGTAGAGCCCGACGAGGTATCCG
>CAZWDE010000026.1:0-11825 GCA_964632555.1 uncultured Limibaculum sp. | reverse complement strand
TCAGCCGCCGAAGATCACGGCCTCGGGGAACTCGTAGAGCTCGTCGTCGACGCGGATGCGGTAGGTCCCGCCCGCGTCCTTCGACCACTCGGTGTCGAAGCCGCCGCCGGCCTCGCTCGCATCCGCCGAGACGAACTCGCCATGGGCGAAGAAGAGCGCGCGGCGGAAGCCGTCGGGGAAGGCGACCACGACCGTCGCGTCGCCGCCGCCCCCGCGCGCGACGCCGAGCTCGCAGACGGCCGCGAGCGGCCCGCCGCCCCGGGCGCAGGGGACGGACGGCGCGGTCGCGTCGAACTCGCCGCGGCCGGCCCGGAGCGCGCTGTCGTCCGCCCCCGCGGGGGCCGCGCTGCCCTCTGCCCCCGGAGCCGGCGCGAGAAACTCGGCGGCCACCCAGCCGCGCGCGCCGCCCCGGAAGGGCTGGACGTCGCACCACACCCGGTCGGGCCCCTCCGCGCAGCCGAGATTGGAGAGGATCGCGCCGCCCGGCAGCGTCTGCGTGACCGGGGCGGCGACCGACGGCTCGCTGTGCATCCGGAGCCCGCCGGCCGCGGTGACCTGCCAGCGCCGGGGCCCGCCCTCCTCCGGGGCGGCATACTGCCAGCCGGAGGGCGCGGCGGCCGGCCCGCCACCGGCGGCGGCGATGCGGATGTCGAGCGTGAAGGCGTGGGTCTCGCCCGCGTCGCGCGCGTTGCCCATCTGGTAGACGCGGACGGTCCAGTCCCCGCTCGCCTCGAGCACGCCCTCGTAGCGGTCGCCCTCGCTCGAGCCGACGAAGACCGCCTGGCCCGTCGAGCCGGGCGGCAGCAGGTTGAAGAAGGGGTGCGGGAACCCGGAGGAGAGCACGACCGTCGCGCGCTGACCCGCGCGCGCGTCGACGAGATAGTCGATCACCTCGTCGCCGGTGATGCGGCCCTCGATCACGGCGCCCTCGGCGCCGGGGGCGAAGCCGACGCGCTCGGCGCGGATGTCGGACTGCGCGAGGACCGGGACGGCCGCGAGCGCAAGGGCGGTGGCGAGGGCGGCGAGGATGGGGCTCATGCGGGGGTCTCCGTCGCGCGGTGTGCGGGGTCTCAGTCGGTGGAGGCCGCCGGCCCGGCGCCCTCCGCGGCCGCGGCCAGGCCCTCGGTGTCGAAGACCGTCTCGTGCGCGGGGTCGAGCGCGAAGGCGACCGCGTCCTCGCAGAAGGCCGCGACCTCCTCGGGCGTCCCGGCGTGCTCGGCGAGCAAAATCCCCACCGCGACGCCGAAATTCACCGCGAGGTGGTGGCGGAAATACTCGTGCTGCTCGGAGGAGAGGCTCGCCATGTCGGCGTGCTCGAGCCGCGCGAAGGCCGTCCCGAAGCGCTCGTGGTCGAGGAAGAGGTCGGCGCAGAGATTGGCGGCCGTCGCGTGCCAGGCGAGCGTCATGAACTCGCCCTGCATCTGCGGGGGCAGCATGTCGCTCATCAGCGCCGCGTGCACGTGCCACGCGGCGGCCTCGCGGTTCGCGACCTCGGGCGCCTCCTCCTGCGCGAGGGCCGGCAGGGCGACCGCGAGAGCGGCGATGCGGAGGGCTGGGCGGACCATCGGCTCTCTCCCGGTCAGGCGCGGTGGATCCAGCGGAAGCCGCCGGTCGTGTCGAACTGGCAGATGAACCCGGCGCGCCGGCCGCGGCTGTCGAACGAGCCGTAGACGGTGTAGGCATCGCGGCTGCGCGTGAGCTGGTCGATCGTGATGTCGCGCGGGTTGCGGTGGAACCGGGCCGAGGCCTCGCCGGCGCAGTATCGCCGCAGCTGGCCCTCGTCGACGCGCGGCGGCGGGCTTGGGCGGGTCGAGGCCGTGCCGAACTCGCGGCGGGTCCAGCGCGGCGCGAAGCTGCCGTCGGTGTGGTAGCAGGCGCGCTGGCGGCGATAGCAGGTCACGTTCCGCGCGGGCGAATAGGTCCGGCCGGCGCCGTAGCTCGGCCGGTGGGTCGCGCTCTCGTGATGGTCGTGCTTGTGGTCGGCCGCGATGGCGCCGATGATCGCCGCGCCCACCGCGACGCCGAGCGCCGCCCCGAGGGCCGCGCCCGAGCCGTCGCCGTGGTCCGTGCCCTTGATCTCGAGGCGGGTGACGCGCCCTCCTTCGTAGCGGCAGCGCATCACCGCGTTGGGCCGGCCGCGGAGCTGCATGGTGCCCATCACCTTGAACTCGCCGCCGCCCTTGTTGGCGGTGGTCACGTCGTAGAACCCGCGCGCGCCGTATTGCGCCCGCGCCGCCTCCTGGCAGGCATGAACCGCCGCGCGGTCGCCGAACCGCGCCTCGGCGGCAAGCGGCGCGAACCCGACCGCCGCCGCGATCGCCATCGTCAGGAACCGTCTCATCCGTCGCTCCGTCGTCGCTTGTTCTCGCCGCGCGGGCCGGGGGCCGACTCCGCGCCCGATGCGTGGACTGTCGCTCAAAGCTTGGGCAAAGTCGTTGCGCGGGCGTCTCGCAGTTCGATGCGCGGGCGTCTCAGCCGAGGTCGGCGCACCGGCCGGTGAAGTCGGCGAAGACTTGCGCGAGCCGGCGCTGGGCGGCCTCGAGATCGGGCCGCGACGGCGGCGGGCTCACGACCGCAGGGGCCGCGGGCTCGACCACGGCGGTGGCGATCGCCTCCGTCGGGCGCACGCCGAAGCGCCGGCGGAAGGCCTCGCTGAAATGGCTGACCGAGGAGAACGCGAACCGCTCGGCGGTGGTGCGCACCACGCCCCGCGTGCCGGGATCCGCCGCGAGGATGCGGAAGGCGCGCTCCAGCCGGGATTCGAGAATGTAGCCCGCGATCCCGCCCGTCTCGGCGAAATCCCGGTAGACGGTCGCGCGGGCGCAGCGGAAGTCGCGGCACACCGCGTCGACCGACAGCTCGGGGTCCTCGAGCCGCTCCGCGATATAGGCCCGGATCGACGCAGCCCGCCCCGCCGCCACCTCGGGGGCGCGCGACGCGGCGAGCGCCCCGCCGAGCAAGCCGCGCACGAGGCCCGCGAACCCCGCCAGCAGCGCGCCGGCCTCCGCGCCGGTCGCGGCGGGCAGCGCCGACCCGAAGGAGCGGATCGCGTCGCCGAGCACGCGCCCCGCCGGACGGTCGAGACCGAAGCTGATGCAGACGGGGTGGCGCGCGGGCTCGTAGCCGATCAGGGCGTGGGGCAGGAAGACGCTCGTCTGACCGGTCTCGTCGTGCTCGCAGGTCCAGGGGCGCGACTGGTCGATCAGGTGGACCGCGCCGACACCGAGCGCGACCGCCCGTGTGCCCTCGAACAGCCGGCATCCGCCTCGGTCGTAGATCCGCAGCTTGACGAACCGGCGGTCGCGCGCGGCGCTGTCGGAGGCTTGGCCCGTGCGGTGGGCGCGGCTCGCGAACCGGCTGAGGATGGCGTCGCGCGCGGGCGTGAAGGTGGCGACGATGTCGAGCGGAGCCCGCCCGGCGCGCCGCTGGCCGACGCTGTAGACGGGCGCGATGCTGCGATACGCCTCCATCTGCTCGGCGGGCCGGAGGCCGCGGAGATCGAAGCGGCACGGCACGATCGTGGCGGCGCCCTGCGCGATGGGCTCGCGGTGGCGCGTGTCGCTCGTGCCTGGCTCCATGACCGATCCTCCGGACGCGACGCGGAGCGCGCCGCCAACCGAGGGTGCCGCGCCGGCGACCTCACGGAAAGCCGAAACGCGAACCGGGCCGTCCGGAACGCGAAGCCGGGCGGGCGCCGCGGCGCTCAGCCGCGGGCGGGCCGCCGGCCCTGGGTCCCGCGCCGGAGCGTCGCCGAGGGCGGCTCGCCGAAGGCGCGCGCATAGGCTCTCGAGAAGCGGCCGACATGGGCGAAGCCGCAGTCGAGCGCGACCTGCGTCACGGTAGAGCCCTCCTGCGGGCGGGCGAGCCGGGCGCGCGCCCGTTCGAGCCGGATCCGGTTGAGCGCCGCGCGCGGCGTGGTCCCGCGCACGCGCCCGAAGGCGTATTGCAGCCGCCTGAGCGTGACGCCGAGCTCGCCCGCGACCGCGGCGATCGCGAGCGGTTCGGCGTGGCGGGCCTCCATGATCGTCTCGGCCGCCGCCACGAGGCGGGCGTCGGCGCCCGAGGGCAGAAGGCGCGGGCCCGGCTCCCCGGCATCGTCGACGAGGCCCTGCAAGAGCTCGGTCAGCAGCACCGCGCTGGCCTCGCGCGCGCGGGCGCTCGCGGCCGCCGTGTCGGCCCGCGCGAGCTCGTGGAACAGGAAGTCGAGATAGCGGCGCAGCCCGCCGCCGGCACCGCCGCAGGCAGCCGGCAGGCGCGCCTCCAGCGCCGGCGCGCGGATCGCCCCCTCGCGCGGCGGATCGAGGCTCCGCTCCCGGCCCGCCGCGTCGGTCGGCACCAGCGCGACGTCGCACCGATAAGCGCCGCTCGCGTCGGGCACGACGGCCGTCACGCGCGCGTTCGGGGTCAGCACGATCATGTCGCCGGGGCCGCCGAGAAGCCGCCGCCGCGTCGTCTCGATCTCGAGGCGCCCCGCCCGCGGGATCAGAACGGTCGCGTGTTGCGGCTCGATCAGGCTGATCTCGTGCCCCGTCGAGACCACCCGGCAAAGCCGCGCGGCGCCGAGCCGCGCCGTCTCGACCGTCAGCAGCGGCGCGTCGGCCGGTGCGAAGGCGAACCGGCGCACGATGTCGAACATCGGCGCGTCGCGCGCGAGTTCGGTTCCCGGAGTGAGCCGGTCGATCTCGGAAAAGGCCATGGCCCGCCTCACGCCCTGCGCGATCCTCGCGCGCAGTATTCCGCATCGGGGCGGCGACCACAAATCCGGCCCCGCGGCCCGGGCCGGCGTGCGCCCGCTCAGCCCACCAGCAGCGCGATCGCCGCGAAATAGGTGAGGAAGGGCGCCATCACCGCGAAGAACGCGCTCGCGGCCATCGCGATGAGACCCAAGAACCACGGCCGGCTCGGCGGGAAGCGGATGCGGGCGAGCTCCGGCCGCCCGCGCGCCGGCCCGCGGGCCCGCCGGATCTCCGCGCGGGTGACGACGCGGCCCCGTTCGAGGTTCTCCTCGACCGCCCGCTCGGCGGCGAGCCGCGCCTCGACCTGCTCGAGATGGACCGGGCTCAGGCTGCGCGCCTCGGCCCGCTTGCGCCGCGCCTCGTGCTGGAGGCGGAGGAGGGCGTCGGCGGTCGTGTCGAGCGCGGCCCGGTCGGGCAGCGCCGGCACCGGCTCGGCGGGCGGGGCCGACGGCCCTCGGAGGGGGACCTTCGGCACCCGAAGGACGGACGGGGTTTCCATGACGGCGGCCTCCTCGCTGCGCCCCGGCGGGCGGTGTGGGTCGGCTCCGGCGCGCTGGGCCCTGCGTCCTCGTGGCGCCCTGCGGCATCCTGTTCAGGGTATAGCGTCGCGAGGCCGCTCGGGAAGGCCGGGCCGGCTTTCCCGAAGCGCCGGTCTGCGCTAGGGCTGTGGCCATGCGCGTGCGGGGGGCGAGATCGGGGCGAGGGACGGGCGCGGCGTCGGCGGAGGCCGCGAATGGCCGCTGACACGCTCGCCGACCTCGTGCCGGACTGGACCAGCGACGCGCTCTTTCTCGACTTCGACGGCACGCTCGCGCCCATCGTCGACCGGCCGGAGCAGGCCGCGCTGGCGCCGGGCACCCGGCGCGTCCTCGGCGATCTCGCCCGGCGGACCGGCGGCGCCGTGGCGGTGCTCAGCGGGCGCGGTCTCGCCGATCTCGACGCGAAGCTCGCCCCGCTGCCGATCGCGGCGGCCGGCGCCCATGGCGCGGAGATCCGCCGCGCCGGCGAGCGGAGCGCCGGGGAGCGCCCGCCGCACGCCGCGCTGGCCGGCGCCGCGGCGGCGGTCGCGGCCTTCGGCGCGCGCCACGACCTTCTGGTGGAGCGCAAGGCCGGGGCCGTGACGCTGCATTACCGGTCGGCGCCGGCGCTGGCGGACGACGCCCGCGCGCTGGTCGACCGGCTGGCCGCCGAGGGCGCGGGGCTGCGCGCGCTGCACGGGCTGATGGTGAGCGAGGTGGCGCTCGACGGCACCGACAAGGGCACGGCACTCCGCCGCTTCATGGCCGATCCGCCCTTCGCCGGGCGCCGGCCGATCGCCGCGGGCGACGACACGACCGACGAGGACGCCTTCCGCGCCGCGCAGGCGATGGGCGGCGTCGGGATCAAGATCGGGCCGGGCCCGAGCGCGGCGCGGCGCCGGGCCGCGTCGATCGAGGTCTTCCTCGACTGGCTCGGGCGCAGCGTCGCCCCCGCCGCCCCGCCGGGCTGACGGGCATGGAGCTCGGGCTGATCGGCAACTGCGCGGTGGCCGCCCTCGTCGACCGCCGCGGCTCGATTTCGTGGTTCTGCCTGCCGCGGGTCGACGGCGACCCGCTTTTCCACGCGCTGCTCGGGCACGGCGCCGGGCGCCCGGGCGACGGCGCCTTCGCGATCGAGCTCGACGAGCTGAAATCGACCGAGCAGTCCTACGAGCGCAACAGCGCGGTGCTGCGCACCGTCCTGCACGGCGCCTCGGGCTCGGTCGAGATCACCGATTTCGCCCCCCGCTTCGAGGCGCGCGGCCGCATCTTCCGGCCGAAGACGCTGGTTCGGCGGATCCGTCCGCTCGAGGCCTGGCCGCGGGTGCGCATCCGCCTGCGCCCGCGCTTCGACTGGGGCCGCGTCGCGCCCGAGATCACGCAGGGCTCGAACCATGTCCGCTTCGTCGGGCCCGGGCAGACGGTGCGGCTGACCACCGACGCGCCGATCGACCATGTGCTCGACGGGCGGCTGATCAATCTCGACCGCCCGCTCAGCTTCGTGCTCGGGCCCGACGAGAGCCTCGCCGAGAGCCCCTCGGAGATCGCCACGGGCTTTCTCGAGGAGACGCTCGACTACTGGCGGCGCTGGGTGCGCCGGCTGGCCATCCCGCTCGAATGGCAGGAGGCGGTGATCCGCGCCGCCATCACGCTCAAGCTGTGCAGCTACGAGGCCACCGGCGGGATCGTCGCCGCCGTCACCACCTCGCTGCCCGAGGCGCCCGACAGCGGGCGCAACTGGGACTACCGCTACTGCTGGGTGCGCGACGCGTTCTTCACCGTGCGCGCGCTGAACAGCCTCGCCGCGATGAAGACGCTCGAGAACTACTTCCGCTGGCTGATGAACGCGGTCGCCGATGCGGGCGGCGGGCACATCCAGCCGGTGCTCGGCGTCGGCCTCGAGACCGACCTGGCCGAGCGCACGGCGCCGGCGCTCCAGGGGTTCCGCGGCATGGGGCCGGTGCGCGTCGGCAACCAGGCGCACGAGCACGTGCAGCACGACACCTACGGCAACATCATCCTCGCGGCCGCCCCCGCCTTCTTCGACCGGCGGATCTTCATGGAGGCGGGCCGCGCGGCCTTCGAGATGCTGGAGCCGCTCGGCGACCAGGCCTGGGCGCTGCACGACCGGCCCGACGCCGGCATCTGGGAACTGCGCACCCGGGCCCGCGTGCACACCTCGTCCGCGCTGATGTGCTGGGCCGGCTGCGACCGGCTGGCCAAGATCGCCGCGCGGCTCGGCCTCGGGGAGCGCGCGGCGCACTGGGCCGGGCGGGCGCGCGCGATCCGGGAGACGATCCTCGCGCATGCCTGGTCGGAGCCGCGCCGCGCCTTCGCCGAGAGCTTCGGAGGCCACATGCTCGACGCCAGCGTGCTGCTGATGGGCGAGATCGGGTTCCTGCCGCCGGACGATCCGCGCTTCGTCGCCACCGTCGAGGCGCTCTCGGCGGCGCTCGGGCGCGGGCCCTTCATGATGCGCTACGAGGAGGCCGACGACTTCGGCCACCCGGAAGTGGGGTTCAATCTCTGCGCGTTCTGGCGGATCGACGCGCTGGCGCGGATCGGGCGCACCGAGGAGGCGCGCGCGCATTTCGAGGCGCTGCTCGGCGCGCGCAACCATCTCGGCCTGATGTCGGAGGACAGCGACTTCGCCACGGGCGAGGCGTGGGGCAACTTTCCCCAGACCTACTCGATGGTCGGCATCGTCAACGGCGCCATGCGGCTGTCGCGGCGCTGGGAGGCGGAGCTGTGAGCCGGCTCGTCGTCGCCTCCAACCGGGTCGGCGATCTCAAGGGCGGGGCGCAGAGCGGCGGTCTCGTCACAGCTCTCGGCGACGCGCTGCGCGACGGCAACGGGCTCTGGTTCGGCTGGTCGGGCGAGATCGTCGACGACGACGCGAAGGTCGGGCTCACGCTCGACCGGCAGGGCCAGGTCACGATCGCCACGCAGGCGCTGACGCAGGCCGAGTACGACGCCTACTATCTCGGCTACGCCAACCGCGCGCTCTGGCCGACCTTCCATTACCGGCTCGACCTGGCGGTGTTCGAACCGGAGGCGCTCGAGGGATACTGGGCGGTCAACCGCCGCTTCGCCCGCGCGCTGGCGGGGCTGCTGGCCGAGGACGACACCGTCTGGCTGCACGACTATCACTTCATCCCGCTCGCGGCGGAGCTGCGCGCGCTCGGGGTCGGGAACCGGATCGGCTTCTTCCTCCACATCCCGTTCCCCCCGCCCGAGATCGTCACCGCCGTGCCCGACCACGAGAGGCTGTTCGACGCGCTCTTCGCCTACGATGTCGTCGGGTTCCAGACCGAGCAGCATGCCGCCAATTTCCGCCGCTACGCCGAGGAGACGGCGGGCGAGGTGCGCGCCGAGGCCCATCCGTTCCGCAGCGCCGGGCGGCGGCCGCGGGTGCGCGCCTATCCGATCGGCATCGACGTCGAGAGCTTCCGCGGAATGGCCCGCACGCCCGAGGCCGAGGACCGCATCCGGCGGCTGAAGCGCGGCAGCATCGACACGCACATCATCGGGGTCGACCGCCTCGACTATTCCAAGGGGCTGCCCGACCGCTTCCGCGCCTATCGCCGCCTGCTCCACCGCCACGCCGAGCACCGCAAGCGGATCGTGCTGATGCAGATCGCCCCGCCGACGCGCGAGGAGCTCTCGGCCTACGCCCACATCCGCACCGAGCTCGAGCAGCTGTCGGGCGCCATCAACGGCGCGTTCGGCGACTTCGACTGGACGCCGGTGCGCTACGTCCACCGCTCGGTGGCGCGCGACACGCTGGCGGCGCTGTTCCGCGGCAGCCGGGTCGGGCTCGTCACGCCGCTCCGCGACGGGATGAACCTCGTCGCCAAGGAATACGTCGCGGCGCAGGACGACGAGGACCCCGGGGTGCTCGTCCTCTCCCAGTTCGCCGGCGCCGCCGACGACCTGCGCGAGGCGCTGATCGTCAACCCCTACGATCAGGACGAGGTGGCCGAGGCGCTCCATCGCGCCATCGGCATGGAGCGGGCCGAGCGGCTCGAGCGCCACGGCGCGCTGCTCGAGCGCGTGCGCCGGCGCGACGCGCGCGCCTGGCGGAGCGCCTTCCTGGCCGATCTCCGCGACGCGCGCGCGACCGACCGCGCGTGAGATGCGCCTGCTCGCCGATATCGGCGGGACCAACGCCCGCTTCGCCCTCGTCCGCCCCGGCGCGCGCCCGGGCGCCGTGGAGCGCCTGCCGGTCGCCCGCTTCCCGCGCTTCGAGGACGCCCTCGCCGCCTTTCTCGGGCCCGCGGCCGGACGGGTCGACGAGGTCGCCGTGGCCGCGGCGGGACCGCTGATCGACGGCCGGGTCCGGCTGACCAACGCGCCGTGGGAGGTGTCGCCCGAGGCGGTCGCGCGGGTCCTGCCCGGCGTCGCCCTGCGCATTCTCAACGACCTCGAGGCCGTCGCGCTGCTGCTGCCGCGTCTCGCGCCCGGGGAGGTGGAGGCGCTCCGCGGCCCGGCCTCGCTCTCGCCCCCGCGGCCCGCCGCCCCGATGCTCGCGCTGAACCTCGGCACGGGCTTCGGCGCCGCCGTCGCGGTGCCGGTCCCGTCGCCCGACGGGCGCGCCTGGACGGCGCTGGCCACCGAGGCGGGCCACATGACGCTCGCGCCGGCGGATGCGGAGGAGAGCCTCGCCTGCGCCGGTGCCGCGACCGTCGAGGAGGTTCTGTCCGGCCCCGGTCACGCGCGGCTCGCCGCGCGCGGCCATCCCGACACGCGCCGGCTCTTCTCGCGCCTGCTGGGGCGGATCGCGGGCGATCTGGTGCTGGCGACGGGCGCCTGGGGCGGGCTCCATCTCTGCGGCGGCCTGACCGGCGCGGCCGACGATCTCCTCGACCGCGCCGCGTTCCTCGACAAGCTGTCGGAGCGGAGCGGCGTCGCGGCCCGGCTCGCCGAGCTTCCCGTGCGGCGGATCCGGCTCGCCGAGCCGGCCCTGCACGGGCTGGCGATGCTCGGCCCCCTCGACGCCGCACCCCGCAGCCCGGGCATCTAGCCTCGGCAAGGGGGCGGCAGCGGACACGGGTTCCTAAGGGCCGCGCCTCGTCCCGGCCGGGACGGGACCGGGCCAGCGGCTCCGGGCTTGGCGGGGACGCGGAGACGTCGTAACTGGGCGCGGGGTCCGGCGATCGCCGCCCGCCCGGAACTGTGCCGGGGCCCGGCGCCAAGCCGGCCGCGGTGCGCGCGAGGTCGCCGATGCTGCATGTGGGGAAGATCGCGGACCTTGTCGGCCGCGCGGGGCGGTTGTCGCGGGCCAAATCCGGGGCGATCTGGACCGTGGCCGGCTTCGGCGCGAACAACGCGATCCGGCTCGGCTCCACCCTCGTCCTCACCCGGCTGCTCGACCCGAGCGCCTTCGGCCTGATGACGCTCGCGCTCACGGTGCTGGGCGCGCTCACGATGATGAGCGATCTCGGCACCACGCAATCGGTGATCCGCAGCCGGCGGGCGGGCGATCCCGACTTCCTGCGAACCGCCTGGACGATCCAGGCCCTGCGCGGCGGCGCCATCACCGTGGTCGCCTGTCTCGCGGCCTGGCCGATCGCCGCGCTCTACGAGCAGCCGATCCTCCTGCCGCTCACCTGCGCGCTCGCCGTGTCGGCGACGTTGTCCGGGCTGAGGTCGATCTCGGTCACGCTGAAGCAGCGCGAGATCGAGTTGAAGACCGTCACGTTGATGGAAGTGGGTGTCAGAGCGGCGGGCACGGGCCTCACGATCGCCTTCGCGTTCGCGCTTGGCTCGGTCTGGGCGCTGGCGATCGGAACCGTTCTCGGGAGCCTCCTCGGTCTCCTGCTGAGCCACCTGCTGTTCCCGCCGTTTCGCCACCGCTTCCGCCTCGAGCGCGCCGCCGCCACGGAGATCCTGACCTACGGCCGCTGGATCCTCGTGGCGACGCTCGCGACGTTCTTCGGCGGGCAGGGCATCCTCGCCGTCCAGGGTCTCCTCGTGCCGGTCGACGTTCTCGGCCTGCTCGCCATCGCGACGACGATCGCGGTGATGCTTCGGGAGCTGACCGCGCGGGTGATGGGCAATGTCGCGTTTCCGAAGTTCTCCGAGCTGCTGCGCGAGCGTCCCGCGGAGGTCGCCCCGGCCCTGCAGAAGCTCAGGCGGCTGCTCGTCTTCGGCGTGACACCGGTGTTCGTTCTGCTCTCCGGCATTGCGCAAGATCTCGTCGACCTGCTCTTCGACGATCGCTACGCCAACGCCGGCTGGTTTCTCGCCCTGTTGTCGCTCAACGCGGCGATCGGGGTGTTGGCCATGCCATACCAGAATCTCGTTCTTGCCGCGGGCGACAGCCGGATTCATGCCGGCGTCATGCTGTTGCACGCCGCTTTCCGGATTTCGGGAATTGTCGTTGGCTTCCAACTCGGCGGCGTCACCGGCATGCTGGTGGGCGACGGCTGCGGCCAGCTCGCCACCACGCTGCTGTCGATGGCGATCGCGTGGCGGCGGGGCTACGCCACGCTCGGGCTCGACGCGGCGGCGCTGACGGCGCTGCTCGCCGTCTATGGCGGGCAGCTCGCCCTGGCCGGGAGCGTCTGAC
>CAZWDE010000025.1:0-17318 GCA_964632555.1 uncultured Limibaculum sp. | reverse complement strand
ATCGAGGTCGACACCGGCCACGGCCATTCCGACTACTGGATCCTCACGCCCGAGGATCTTGCCGAGGAGACCGGCGGCTGAGGCCGCCGGCGGACCCCCCATCCGGAGAGACCCCATGCTCAAGACCCTCACCCTCGCCGGCGCCCTCGCGATCCTCGCCGGCGCCGCCACCGCCCACGAATTCGTCCTGAAGCCCGCCGCGCTGCGCGCCGGCGCGGGCGAGAGCGTCGCGGTCGAGATCCACTCGACCCACGTGATGATCGCCCCCGAGGAGGCCGAGGGCGCCGACAGCGTCTCGGCCGCCCTCGTCGCCGGCGGCGAGACCGTCGATCTCGGCATCGAGCCGGCGGCCGACCACCTGGTCACCGCCGCGACCCTCCCGGGCGAGGGCCCGGCCTGGCTGGTCGCGCACCGCCACGCGCAGGTCTGGTCGAAGACCGCCGAGGGCTGGGTGAAGGGCGGCCGCGACGAGCACGCGGACGCCGAGACGGCCGGAAAGTACGAGAAGTTCTCGAAGGCGCTCCTCAACGCGGGCGGCGAGGGCGCCGGCGCGCCGCTCGGCCACGCGCTCGAGATCGTGCCGCTCGCCGACCCGGCCACGCTGTCGGCCGGCGACAGCCTCGCGCTCCGCGTTCTCCACGACGGCGCGCCGATCTCGGCGACGGTCTACGCCACCTTCGACGGGTTCAGCGACCGGCCCAACACCTACGCCTACGTGACCGACACGGCCGAGGCCGAGGGCGGCCCGACCGCCGAGGTCAAGACCTGGGCGCCCGGCACCTGGATCGTGCGCGTGCAGCACGACGCGCCGGGGAGCGAGGCCTACGACGCCCACGTGCTCCGCGCGACCCTCGTCTTCGAGGTCGCCGGCTGATACCTGCCGGGGGCGGCGCGCCGCCCCCGCACCCGACCACCGGAGGAACCGATGATCCGCCGCCTCGCCCTCGCCGCCCTGATCGGCCTCGTCGCCGCGCCGGCCGCGGCCGCCGAGCGGATCACGGTCACCGCCGTCGCCTATCCGCTCGCCTATTTCGCCGAGCGGCTGGCGGGCGACGCGGCGGAGGTGCGGTTCCCCGTGCCCGCGGAGCGGGACCCGCGCTTCTGGCGGCCCTCGATCGCCGAGATCGGGGAGATCCAGCGCTCGGACCTCATCCTGCTGAACGGCGCGGGATTCGCCGAATGGGCGGCCCGCACCTCCCTGCCGCGCGCGCGCACGGTCGACACCTCGCGCGCCTTCGCGGACCGGCTGATCGCCATCGAGGGCGTGGTGCACAGCCACGGGCCGGAGGGCGAGCACTCCCACACCGGCACCGCCGCCTTCACCTGGCTCGACTTCGCGCAGGCCGCCGCGCAGGCGGCCGCGGTCGCCGAGGCGCTCGGGAAGCGGTTGCCGGACGAGGCCGGCGCGGTCGCCGAGCGGCTTCGGGGGCTCGAGGCCGATCTCGCCGCGCTCGACGCCGAGGCGCGCGAGCTGGGCGCCGCGCTCGCGGGGCGGCGGCTGATCGCGTCGCACCCGCGCTACCAGTATTTCGCCCGCGCCTACGGGCTCGCGATCGCGAGCGTGGAGTGGCAGCCGGGCGAGACCCCGGACGCGGGCGGCTGGGCCGCGCTCGACGCGCTCGTCGGCGAGGGGCCGGCGCTCGTGATCCTCGAGGCCGACCCGACGCCCGAGACCGCGGCGGGGCTCGCCGAGCGCGGCCTTGCCCATGCCGTGCTGCCGACGCTCGCCTCGCCGCCCGCCGAGGGGGATTTCCTCACGGCGGCGCGCGCCGGGCTCGCCGCGCTCGCGACGGCGCGGTAGGGGTCACGGCGGCTCGGCGATGCCCCGGGCCGGCCGCCCGCCCACCAGCCGGTAGAGCCTCGGGTCGAGCGAGAGGATCCAGGCGAGCGACCCGGTCACGGCGTAGGTCCCCGCCGCGAGGATCAGGAAATCGACCGGCCACGGCCAGCCGGTGCGCGTGAGCAGCGCGAGCCCCGCGATCGTCACCGGGAAGTGGAGCACGTAGACCGGGAACACGGCGCGCGAGAGCCGGTCGAGCACCGGCCCGCCCCGGCGGAGATAGCGCGCGGCGAGGCCGAGCGCGGCGAGGCTCCAGGCGAAGGCGTTGACCCCCTCGACCGCGGCGAAGGCGACCTCGCGGGCCCCGTAGGCCGGAGCGAGCCCCGCCGCCGCCCAGCCGCCCGAGGCGAGTGCCGCGGCCTCGGCCTCGGACCCGGCCGCGATCAGCAGCCCCACCTCGGTGGCGAAGGCGAGGAGCCCCGCGCCGATCAGCCAGACCGCCCGGCGGCGAAGCCAGTCGAGCACCGCGACGTGGTGCGCGCCGATCACATAGCCCGACGCGAAGATGCCGAGATACCACGGAAACTGGTGGCCGTCGCCGGCCAGCGCCGCGGCGTGCGGCTTGGCGAGCACCGCGACGACCGTGACCGCCGCCACGAGGCCGGCCAGCAGCGCGGGCGGCGCCACGCGCCAGCGCCCGATCCGCTCCCGCAGGAGAAAGAGCGGCCAGCCGATCAGCGTGTAGAGCGTGAGGTTCACCAGGAACCAGAGATGCATCACCTGCCCCGGCTCCGGGGCCAGCCACCACGCGGACGGATCGGCGAGCAGGCCGCGCGGGTCGCCCGCCACGCGCGCGACGGCCAGCGCCGCCGGAAGATTGAGCGCGAAGGTGCCGACGAGCGCCGGCACCATCAGCCGCGCCACCCGCCGGCCCACGAAGCCCGCGCCCGCGCCGCGCCGCGTGGCGAACCACATGCCGATGCCGGAGATCAGGAAGAGCGCCGGCAGGCGCCAGCCGTGGCTGAAATAGATCGCGAGCGTGAGCGCCGGCCCGCCGAGGCGATCGTTCGCGATGCCGTAGATCCCGGCGCCGAACTCGGCGAAGCCGACCGCGGCGTGGTGGAGCACCAGCAGCCCGAAGAGGATCACCCGCAGCCAGTCGAGATCGTGTCGCCGCTCCATGGGCCGAGCGCATAGCCCGGCCGCCGGTCGGGCTCCAGCCCGGGGCGGCGATCAGGAGCGCGGCCGCACGCCCCGGAGCCGCTGCAGGATCGCGTCCTGCGCCTCGGCGTCGATCGCGGCGGCGCGGTCCCAGGCGTCGATCGCGGCGTCCTCCAGCCGCTCGGCCTCGGCCTCGAGCCGCGTCAGCTCGGCCTCGAGCCGCGCCCGCTCGGCGGCCGCCTCGTCGGCCTCCGCGGGCGCGAGGCTCCGCCCGGTGCCGGCCGCGCCCGGGTCCGGCAGCTCGGCGAGCTCGGCCGCGACGCGCTCGGCCTCGCGCCGCGCCGCCTCGGCCTCGGCATAGGCGGCGTCGCCCTCCGCGATGAGCGTCCGGGCCTCCTCGGAGATCCCGCCGCCGAGCAGCCAGACCGCCACCGCGGCCGCCGCGACGAGCCCCGCGGCCAGCGCCGCCCATCCAACCCACGCTTTCACCGACGCGCCTCCATGCCGTCCACCACGCTTCTCAGATACCGGCGATAGAGCCCCTCCAGCTGCCCGTCGGAGCTGAGCAGCACATGCCCGACCTGGTGCCGCCGGAGAAGCCCCCCCTCGGCGAGCGCGACCGCGATCTTGCGGCAGCTCTCGGGCGCCATCGCCTCCGACAGGAGCCGCCCGAGCGCCGACTGGTCGAGATAGAGCGAGCCGGGCGGCGACACCAGCGCGACGAACTCCATCTGCTCCTCGGAGAACACCGCGGCCTCGATCCGCTGCGGCGTGACGCCGAGGGCGCGCATCCGGGCGGGCTCGGCCAGATAGGCCCGCATCGCCGCGTTGTGCGCCTCGAGAAAGTCGCGGAACCGGGTGCCGTCCTTGAGGCCGAGCTCCTCGACGAGGAACAGGAACTCCGCGATCTGCGCCGCGCCGTCGCTGCGGATCAGCGCCACGTAGTCGCGCAGCAGCGCGCCCCGGTCGTCGCGGCGCTTGGCGGGCGCGTTCGCCTCGGCGGTCTCGGCGATCGCGCGGAAGAACTGCGCCCGGCCCGACCGCATGGCGGTCAGCACGGCGAGTTCGTCGCTCTCTCCGGCCCCGGCGTCCATGGCCCCGTCACCTTTCCTCCGCGCCCCGTATCCGGCGCAACCTGCCACAGAGGTGGGCGCGCCTGAAGCCCGCCCCAAGGCTCCCACAGTTTGGGAGCCCCGCGAACCATTGGGACTCGGCGGCGGATCTGGGTCTCCCAGGTTTGCTGTGCCGGGTCATGCATTCAGCGCCCCGAGACCCGGCGCCGGACCGACCGGCGGGCGGCGATTTCAGGAGGAGACTTGAGAGATGTCCGATACCCTCACACTTGGCGCCTATCGCGACAGCGTCGCCCGCTTCGCCGGGCACATCGAGGCTGACAGCGATCTCGTCGACACGGTGAACACGGCGATCGACGTGGTGGACAAGGCGATCAACCTGCCCGGCCAGGTCGAGTTCTCGATGCGCGTCTTCATGGACGGGCTCACGCTGCCCAATGCCGTGACCTCGGTCCTGAGCTTCGCGCCCTTCGGCATCGGCGCGGCCGTGCGCGGGACCACCCGGGTCGCCGACGAGGTGACCGGCGCGCTGCGGCCGACCTGGCAGTCGATCAAGAAGGTGAACGACAAGCTGACTGCGGAAGAGCACGGCAAGCTCAGCATCGTCGACCTCTCCGGCCGCGTCTCCATCACCTCCTCGGCGGTCAAGTACTCGCTCGACGGCGCCGAGATCGTCGCCGGCAACCTGCTCGACACGGCCGGCTATCTCGAGGAGGCGATGACCGAGGGCTTCGCGCCCGAGGGCAGCCGGCTCGAGGCCAGGATCGAGGCCAGCGCGCGCTTCGTCGAGGACGTCAACGGCTTCCACGAGGGCGTCGCCCGGGTCACGACGCTGGTCGAGGACATGGCGGAGCTCGTCGGCTCGACCATCGGGCGGCTCCCGACCGACGTCATCGACGAGGCGGCGGACCTGATCGACACGGTGTTCTCGCCGATCTCCAACGCGTTCTCGACCATCGAGGACATGCTCTGCACGACGATCACCGTGACGCCGCGCATCCCCTCGGTCCCGATCAAGGTGCCGATCCCGTACCCGCCCTGGCTGAAGACGATCGGCCACACGCCCGAGATCCCCGCCGTCAAGGTCAACATCTGCGACGTGCTCGACGTCATCACCAAGCAGGTCGCGCTGGTGCAGAACTTCGTGGAGAACACGATCAACGACGCGCTCAAGCTGATCGGCTTCGACCTCTTCGGCGCCATCGACGATCTGAAGGACAAGCTGCTGTCGCCCTTCCAGAGCATCATCGATCTGGTCGACGGCTTCGCCGACCGGATCGACGAGATCCGCGACCTGATCGACCAGGCGCTCGACGCGGTGGGCCGGTTCTTCGAGGACCTCGGAAAGCTGCTGCAGGACGCGATCGACCAGGTGGTGCTCTTCGAGGCGGGCCGCGTGGGCGACGAGGCGCCGGGCGGCACCGACGACGTGCTCGTCGGCTCGGTGATCGACGGGGGCAAGCCCGTCGCCGCGGCGCTGACCGAGGCCGCGCTCTCGAAGGGGCAGGCCGCGGATGTCGAGGACGGCCTCTTCGGGCGCACCGGCGACGACGAGCTGATGGGCCTCGGCGGCGACGACTTCCTGTTCGGCGGCACCGGCGAGGACACGCTCGAGGGCGGCCGCGACGACGACGAGAACTACGGCGGCGAGGGCGCGGACACCTACGTCTTCGCCGGCGACTATGGCGCCGACTTCGTCAGCGACCGGGCGGGCCCCTCGACCTTCGTCTTCGACGCGGGCGCCGGCTTCGCCTATTCCCGCGTCGGCGAGGACGACCTTCTGATCGAGGCGGGCCGCGGCTCGGTGCGGGTCGACGGCTTCTACGAGGGCGAGCAGCGCGCCACCACCACGATCCGGATCGGCGAGACCGAGATGCGGGTCAACACCGCGCCCGAGGCGCTCGCCGCGACGGGCACGGTGGTCGCCGAGGACGCGGCGGCCGGCACGGTCGTGGCCACGCTCTCGGCGAGCGACGCCGACGGCGACGCGATCGCGTACCGTCTCGAGGACGACGCCGAGGGGCGCTTCGCCGTCGAGGGCGACCGGCTCGTGGTGGCCGGGCCGCTCGATTTCGAGACGGCGGCCGAGCACAGCGTCACGGTCGTGGCCGAGGACGGCTATGGCGGGCGGACGACGGAGACGGTGACGGTCACGGTCGAGGACGTCTTCGAGCCCGGCCGGCCGCCCGAGGACCTGGCCTTCGCCGGCGCGCCCGTGGCGGGCGACGCATCCGCGGGCACCCGGGTCGGCACGCTCTCCGCCACCGATCCCGAGGGCGAGGCGCTCGCCTGGCGGCTGCTCGACGACGCGGGCGGCCGCGTGCGCCTCGACGGCACGACGGTCGTGGTCGCGACGGCGCTCGCCATCGAGACGGACGCGACGCTCCGGTTCGTCGCCGAGGCGGAGGACCCGCTCGGCAACACCGCCAGCGCGGCCTTCGAGATCGCGGTCGAGGGCGTCGCCCCGCCCGACCTCGCGCCCGAGCGGCTCGCGCTCTCGGGCGCCGAGATCGCCGAGGACGCGGCGCCCGGCACCCCGGTCGGCACGCTCTCGGCCGTCGATCCCGAGGGGCAGGCGGTCGCCTTCCGCCTGACCGACGACGCGGGCGGGCGCTTCGCGCTCGACGGCGTCACGCTGACGACCGCGGACAGCTTCGACTTCGAGACCGCCGAGAGCCACAGCGTCACGGTCGAGGCGACGGACCCCGCCGGCAACGCGGCGACGGCCTCCTTCGCCGTGAGCGTGACCGATGTCGCGGAGTCCGAGGTCACCGATCCGGGCGAGCCGAGCGATCCCGGCGAGACGGACCCGTCGCCGCCGGAGACCCCGCCGGTCCGGCTCGAGGGGACGGGCGACGACGACCGCTTCGACTTCGAGCTGCCGGGCTTCCGGACGGTCGCCGGCGAGGCGGGCACCGACACCGCGAGCTACGCTCTCGCCCGCGCCGAGGTGACCGACAGCCTCTCCGGGGGCGCCGCGGTCATCGCGACGATGGCCGAACCGGGCGATCCGCCGTCGGGCACGGAGCGGTGGGACCGGCTGGAGGGCGTCGAGCGCGTCGAGCTCGAGGACGGCACCTACCTCTTCGACCTGCGCGACGAGGCGGCGTTCACCTACCGCGTCTACGCCGCCACCTTCGGCCGGACGCCCGACGAGGGGGGCCTGCGCTACTGGGACGCCCAGGTCGAGGCCGGGCTCGCCCCGCGCAAGCTCGCCGAGGCGTTCGTCGGCAGCCGGGAGTTCGTCGACCGCTTCGGCGCGGCGCCGGAGCCGGACGACTTCGTCGACGCGCTCTACACCAACATCCTCGGCCGCGTGCCGGACGGGGCGGGGCGCGAGTTCTGGGTCGGCCAGATCGAGGACCGCGCGGTCGACGAGGCGGACGCCCTGCTCGCCTTCACCGACAGCCCGGAGAACCTCGCGCTGAACGAGGACAACTACGACGCGGGCGTCTGGGTCCTCTGACCCGCCGACGCCCCCGCCGGGGCCGGGGCCGCGCGCTCCGGCCCCGTCAGCGCGCCGCGAGCTCCTGGAAAAACCGCTCGACCGCGCGCGTCGCCGAGAAATCCCGGTTGGTCTCGCCGACGAAGCGCCGCCCGAGCCGCGACGGGCTCGACCCGGGCCAGGTGTGCCCGCCCCCCTCGACGACATAGTGGACGAGCGGCGCCGCGCAGCCCTCGTACTCGCGGAGCACCACGGTCGAGCCGTCGTCCGGCGCGCGGTCGGGCAGGCGGCGCGCCTCGTAGCCGTCGCAGCGGTTGCGCTCGGCCAGCAGCGCCAGCGTGTCCTCCACCGGCTCGACCCAGCCGCGCTCGCGGATCAGGGGGTTCCAGCCGCCGATGCGTCCGCCGCCCGGCGGCACGATCGAGTCCTCGGTGCCGTGGATGTAGAGGACCGGCCGCGGCGGCCCCTCGCGGCACTCCGCGCCCCAGGGAAAGCTCGCGATCGCGACCGCCGCGCCGGCGACGAGGTCGGGCGCCTCGCAGAGCAGCCGCAGCACCATCATGCCGCCGATCGAGGGGCCGGCGAAGTAGACGCGCTCGGGGTCGATGGTGCCATCGGCGGCGAGCGCCGCGATCAGCCGGCGCAGGAAGCCGATGTCGTCGGCCGTGTCGAACGGCTCGCCGTCGCTGTCCACCCGCCCGTCGTTCCAGTCGTCGAGCGCCGAGGGCCAGAGCACGACCCAGCCCTCGCGGGCGAGCGTGACGCGGGCGCGCCGGCGGATCGTGTAGGGCCCGGCGAGGCCGCCGTGGAGCGCGACCAGCACCGGCGCGTCGCGCAGGCCCGGCTCGGCGTCCATGATCGCCTCGCGCTCGATGCCGTCGTGGACGAGGGTGAGGCGCCGCGTCTCGACCGCGCCGGCGGGCAGGGCGAGGAGGAGGGCGGCAACGAGGACGGCGAGGCGCATGGGCAGGCTCCGGTCGGGACGGCGGTCAGGCGGCGACGGCGGGCAGGATGCGCTCGGCCAGCAGCCGGTGCAGCGCGCCGACATAGCCGTGGCTGCGCGCCGGCCGTGTCGGGTCCGAGGTGATCGCGACGGTCACGCCCCGCTCGGGCACCACATAGAGCATCTGCCCGCCATAGCCGCGCGCATAGGCGAGCCGCGCGCCGTCGGCCGAGGCGAGGAACCAGCCATAGCCGTAGGCGTGGCCGGAGAAGGGCGAGCGGGTGCGCGGCGTCCACGAGGCCCCGATCCAGTCCTCCGGGATCACGCGCGTGCCCCGCCACTGTCCGCCGCCCAGCACGGTCTCGCCGATGCGGGCGAGCGCGACCGGCGAGAGCGCCATGTTGTTGCCCCCCATGAACCGGCCCTGCGGGTCGCGGGTCCAGGGCGGGATCGCGATGCCGAGCGGCGCGCCGAGCCAGTCGCGCGCGAGCGCGTGAAGGCTCCGCCCCGCCCGCTGCGCGAGCACGGCGCCGAGCACGTGGAAGCTGCCGGTGGAGTAGAGGAACCGCTGGCCGGGCTCGGCGACCATCGGGCGGGCGAGCGCGTCGGCGACCCAGTTGCCGCTCTCGACCCAGCCGCCGTAATTGGCGCCCGAGGTCCGCTCGAGCCCGGCCTGCATGGTCAGGAGGTCGGCGATGCGGATCCCGGCCACCCGCGGGTCGGCGCGCGACGGGATGAGCTCCGGGGCCGTGTCGCCGAGCGTCGCCCCGGGGCCGGGCAGGATGCCGCGCTCGATGGCGATCCCGGTCAGCAGCGCGACCACGGTCTTCGAGACCGACTTGACGTTCACGGGGCGATCGATCGGCGGGCCGCGGAAGGCCCGGGCGAGCACCGTCTCGCCGTCCCGGGACACCACGAGCGCGCGGAGCTGGTCGAGCGCGTCGGCCCGCTCGGCCACCGCGTCGAGGCCCGGCGCGGCGGCGAGCGCGCGCGGCGCGGCGAGAGCGCCGGCGATCCCGCCGAGCGCGGCGCGGCGTGTGAGCGGCATCGCGTCCTCCATCGTCGTGACGGGAGACTAGCGCGGGCGGCGCGGCCGTCAGCCCACGAGCGCGCGAGCGCGCCCGGCTATTCGTCGGGCGGCACGTAGTCCGGCGGGTAGGGGCGCCACGCCTCGCCCTCGAGGCCTGTCTCGTAGCCGAGATCGTAGAGCGCGCCCATGTAGACCGGGTCGAACAGCTCCTCGGGCTCGAGATCGAAATCGCGCGGGATGCCGACGATGTTGAGGTCGATCCCGTCGCGCTGGGCCACCGCGAAGATGCGGTAGAGATCGCCGCTGCCCGAGCCGCCGATCAGCGAGGACGCGGCCTTGCCGGCGATCGAGAAGATGCGCGGGCGCACCGGCTCGTAGGGCTTGTCGAGCTTGTTGTTGATCACGATGTAGACCGCGCGCTGGATGTCGGCGCCGGCCGCCTCGTCGATCCGTCCGGTGCGGATCGCCGGGCTGTAGAGCATCACCTGCTGGGTCGCGCCGCCGTCGACATGCATCTCGTCGCGCCGTCCCGAGGGCGCCTCGACCGGGATGATCACGGGCGGAAAGGCGGCGGGGATGGCGGACGAGGCCTGGATCACGTCGTGGATGAGCCGGCGCGCCTCCGGATGACCGGACGCGGCGATCGCCGTCAGGTTCCAGGTGACCGGACGCGAGGCATCGATGTTGGTCGTCCCGATCAGGAGCAGACGGCCCTCGCCGTTGGCCGCCGCGAGCTTCGCGACGACGCCCTCGTCGATGTAGCGCTCGATGAGCGCGCGGTAGCGCCGGGTGTCGAGGAGCGCGGTGCCGCCGGTGAGCCCCGAGAAGATCGTGCGGATCACCAGATCATCGGTCGTGTAGGTGGTGTAGATCTCGCGCAGCTCGTCGTCGTAGTCGGGGCCGAGAAAGGCGAAGAGCGCGATGATCGCGCCGGTGGAGACACCGGTGACCACCTGGAACTCCGGCCGATCGCCGCGTTCGGTCCAGCCCGCGAGCAGGCCCGCGCCGAAGGCGCCGTCCGGCCCGCCGCCCGAGAGCGCGAGGCTGTGCGTGATGATCGGCTCGCCGCTGGCGATCGCGTCGGTATACTGCTCCGCGAAGATCTTCCGGCGGATCTCGACGAGACGGTCGGCCGCGGCCGGATCGATATGGTCCCCCCACACCCGGAGAAAGGGCGCGTCGATGCCGTAGGGCCGGGCCGCGTCGATCTCCGTCTCGTCGACCGCCGAGCGGCTGAGCACGGTGGTGCAGCCGAGCGGCGCGAGGCCGGCGAGGACGAGCGCCGCGCCGAGGGCGAGCGCGCGCGCCGTCGCGCCCCGCGATCCGAGATGCCGCCCTGCCGCCGCCCGCATCGCCATCGCGTATCCCCCCGGTTCCGGTCTCGCGGGGGCTCCGTCGCCCCGCGTAAAGCACGGTAGCACGGATCGCGGCCCGGCGGGGAACCGGTCGCTCCCCCTCAGCCGCGCCCGACGAGGGGCATCGCCGTCGCCATGATCGTCTGGAACAGAACGTTGGCCCCGAGCGGCAGGGAGGCCATGGCGACCACCGCCTCGGCGACGTGGGCGACGTCCATCACCGGCTCCGGCGCCAGCCGGCCGTCGGCCTGCGGCACGCCCTCGGCCATCCGGGCGGTCATCGGCGTGGCGGCGTTGCCGATGTCGATCTGGCCGCAGGCGATGCCGTAGGGCCGGCCGTCGAGCGCGATCGATTTCGTCAGCCCGGTGATCGCGTGCTTCGAGGCGGTGTAGGGCGCCGAGCCGTAGCGCGGCGCATGGGCCGAGACCGAGCCGTTGTTGACGATCCGCCCGCCCTGCGGGGTCTGGTCGCGCATCATGCGGAAGGCGCGGTGGGCGACGAGGAAGGCGCCGTCGAGATTGACCGAGACCACCCGGCGCCAGCCCTCCCAGTCGAGATCGCCGAAGAGGGTCGCGGGCAGGTTGGTCCCGGCGTTGTTGAACACCGCGTCGAGCCGCCCGTGGCGCGCCGCGATCGCGGCGAAGAGCGCGTCGACCGAAGCGGGATCCGTGACGTCGCAGGCGGCCGGGTCGACAGCCGGGCCGATCGCGTCGGCCAGCGCCTCGAGCCCGTCCCGGCTCCGGGCGGCGGCGACCACCCGCCAGCCCGCCGCGGCGAAGGCGCGGGCCGTGGCCGCCCCGATCCCCTGGCTCGCGCCGGTGACGAGCACGATGCGCTCGGCCATGGCCTCAGTCCCCCCGGACGCGCGCGAGCCAGCCGAGGCCCGCCCGCGTCTCGCCCGCCGGGCGATACTCGCAGCCCACCCAGCCGGCGTAGCCGGTGGCGTCGAGCGCCGCCATCAGCGGTTCGAGGGCGAGTTCGCCCGTGTCGGGCTCGGCGCGCCCCGGCACCCCCGCGATCTGGACATGCGCGGTGATCGGCGCGAGCGCCCGGATCCGCTCGGTGAGGTCCCCCTCCATGATCTGCGCGTGGTAGAGATCGAGCTGGAGGCGGAGATTGGGCGCGCCCACCTCGGCGATCACGGCGCGGGCGTCGTCGGTGCGCGCGAGGTGATAGCCCGGCATGTCGCGGTGGTTGATCGGCTCGATGGTGAGCGTGAGGTCGGGCGCGGCCGCGGCGGCCTTCGCGAGGTTGGCGAGGTAGGTCGCGCGCGCCGCCGGCCCCTGCGCGATCCCGGCCATCACGTGGAGGCGCTCGGGGGCGAGCACGGCGGCGTGGTCGAGGGCCCGCGCGAGATCGGCCTCGAAGCGCGCCTCGGCGCCCGGGACCGCCGCCATCCCGCGCTCGCCCGCGGCCCAGTCGCCCGCCGGCGTGTTGAAGAGCGCGAGCGCGAGACCGTGCCGGTCGAGCTCGGCGCGGATCGCCTCGGGCGGGTGGTCGTAGGGCGAGACGAACTCGACCGCGCGGAAGCCCGCCTCCGCCGCCGCGGCGAACCGCCCGAGGAACGGCACCTCGGTGAACATCAGCGTCAGGTTGGCGGCGAAGCGGGGCATCGGCGCGCCTCAGGCGGTGACCGGGACCGGCGCGCCGATCCGCGCCGCGTCGCGCAGGAACACCGGGCGGCCGGCGACGAAGGCGGCCTCGACCACGGGTCCGTCCGGCGTCTCGGCCAGCAGCGCGAGATCGGCGCGGAGGCCGGGCGCGAGGCGGCCCCGGTCGGTCAGGCCCACGGCCCCGGCCGCCCCGGAGGAGACGAGCGGCCAGCCCGCCTCGGGCCCCAGCATCCACGCGGCGCGGGCGAGGGCGGGATAGTAGTAGTCCGAGGCGAGCGCGGCGCAGTGCCCGTCGCGCACCGCCTCGGCCGCGTCGATCGCGCCCGAATGGCTGCCGCCGCGCAAGAGGTTGGGCGCGCCGAGGATCACCGGCTCGCCGGCCTCGACGGCCGCCCGCGCCGTCGCGCGGCTCCGCGGGAACTCCGAGACGCGGGCGCCGAGCCTGCGGTTGCGCGCGCGCTCCCCCGGGCTTTCCTCGTCGTGGGCGAAGAGGACGGCCCCGCGCCGCCGCGCGGCGGCCGCGAGCCGCGCGATGGCGGGCGCGACCTCCCCGTGCCGCCTGGCCGTCTCGGTCACGAGCGCGCGGTAGTCCTCGACCGCGAGACCCGCGCGGGCGGCGAGATCGGGCAGCTTGCGCGCCAGCCGGTCGCCCGTCAGCAGCGGGGTCAGGTGATCGTTGAGGGCGAGCACCGGCGCCGGCTCGGCGGCGAGCCAGCCCTCGACCGCCTCGACCGCGTCGACCGCGAAGACCTCCCAGCGGATCTGGATGCGGATGTCGGTGCCGAGCGAAGGCCGCAGCCGCGCGAGCGCCCCGATCAGCCGGCCCGCCGCCTCGGGCGAGCGCAGCCCGGGCTCCCACGACGCGGTCACGGCGAGATAGGCGGTGGTGATCCCGTTGGCCGCGAGCTGGCGGTCGATCTCGACGAGCGCCGTCTCGGGCGCGAAGGCGACGCCGACCCGCGGCATCAGCGCCCGCTCGACGCCGTCGCCGTGGACGTCGACGATCCCGGGCGCGACGACGAGGCCGGCCGCGTCGAATGTCCGCGCGCCGGGCGCGGCGTCCGCGATCCGCCCGCCGGCGACGTGCAGCGTGGCGCGCCCGAGCCCGCCCTCGCCGAGGACCGCGCCGCCCGTGATCCGCCAGTCCGCCGCCATTCCTGCCGCTCCCCCAGCCCTCGCTCGGCGCTCCTTAGCGCGGCGGGGCGCGCCGCTCCAGCCCCCGTGCCGCCGGCGCCGGGCCGTCAAGTGCCGTTCCCGCGCGGCGCGCGCACGGGCGATGACCGGCGGGTGATCAGGCGTGACGGCGGGACCGCGCGCGCCCGGCGTACCCTCGACGTCGCGCCGCCGGTCGCGGTGACCGGGCGGCCGTCAACCGATGGAGGACATCTTGGCCCTGCGCGCTCTCCTCGTCGCCGCCGGCCTCGCGGCGCTCGTCCAAGCCCCGGCGCTCGCCGGCAACCAGCTCGCGACCGCGATCGGCGGCTACGACGCCGTCTCCTACCGCTCGGGCGAGCCGGCCCGCGGCGAGGCCCGCTTCAACCATTTCTGGAACGGCGCGGTCTGGTACTTCGCCAGCGTCGAGAACCGCGACGCGTTCCAGGCAGACCCCGAGGCCTATGCGCCCGCCTTTGACGGCTATTGCGCCTGGGCCGCCTCGCAGGGCTACAAGGCGCCGGGCGACCCGCTGGTCTACGAGATCGTCGACGACCGTCTGTTCCTGCAGGTGCATCCGCGCGCCAAGGAGCTCTGGGAGGCCGATATCCCCGCCCATGTGGCGCAGGGCGACGAGAACTGGCCGCGCATCCACCCGTTCTGAGCGGGCCGCCGCCGCGGGGCCCGCCCCGCGGCGCGGGCGCCGGCGCGGACCTCGACCGAAGCGTTACCCAAGGGTCACGGCGCTGTCACGGGCGCGGCGTATGCGGAGCGCGACCGTAACGCGCAGGGAGACCCGTCCATGTTCCGCACCCTCCTCGCCGCGCTCGCGATGACCATCGCGCTGCCGGCCGCCGCCCAGACCTACAAGTTCGCCGTCACCGACATCGAGGGCCTCGAGGCGCTCCAGCAGGAGTTCGGCGCCTTCGAGACCGAACTCGAGTCGATCACCGGGCTCGACTTCGAGCTCTTCCCGGTCTCCTCGCGCACCGCCGCCGTCGAGGCGATGAACGCCGAGCAGGTCGACTTCGTGCTGACCGGCCCGGCCGAGTATGTCGTGATCAAGGAACTCGCCGACCCGATCATCGTCGCCGGCTGGCAGCGCCCCGACTATTTCGCGCAGATCGTCGTGCTCGCCGACGGCCCGATCAAGCGCGTCGAGGATCTCGAGGGCGAGATCGTCACCTTCGGCGCGGTCGGCTCGACCTCGCAGCATCTCGGGCCCGCCCAGGCGCTCGCCGATCTCGGCCTCGCCTACAACGCGGACTACCAGGCGCAGATCCTCAACCGCAACGTCGCCGTCGAGGCGATGATCCGCGGCGACGTCGCCGGCGTCGGCATGAATTTCGGCCATCTCGGGCGCATCCGCGAGGCCTTCCCCGAGACCGCCTTCACCGTGGTGGCGCGCGGGCGCGACCTGCCGAACGACATCCTCGTGGCGCGCCGCGGCGTCGACGGCGAGGTGGTCGAGGCGGTGCGCGACGCCTTCGTCGAGAGCGGCGCGCAGCTCATGCAGGCGGTGCTCCAGGGCGAGGACAACCAGAAGTACCGCGGCGGGTTCTTCCTGACCGCGATCGACGACACCGACTACGACTACGTGCGCTCGATGTACCGCACGATCGGGGTCGACAGCTTCTCGGGCTTCGTGGGCGACTGATGCCCCACGCCGACGGCCGAGAGATCGCGGGGGCCCCGGCCGTTTCGGCACGGGGCCTCGGCTTTTCGTGGGGGGACCGGACGGTCTTCGAGGGCGTCGACCTCGAGGTGGGCGCGGCCGAACGGGTGGCGCTCATCGGGCCCAACGGCGCGGGCAAGACCTCGCTGCTGCGCTGCCTCGTCGGGCTCTCCCCGGCGCGGGGCGCGCTCGCGGTGCTCGGCCACAGCCCCGGCCGCGCCGCGGGCCGCGCCGCGATCCGGCGGCAGACCGGCTACGTCTTCCAGCGCCACGGCCTCGTGCGCCGGCGCACCGCGCTCAGTAACGTGGTGCACGGGATGCTCGGGCAGCCGGGCGGCTGGCGCGCGGTCTCGCACACCGTTGCGCCGGCGGCCTGGCGCGAGGCCGCGCTCGCGGCTCTCGCCGATGTGGGGCTCGCCGGGCGCGCCGGCGACCGGGCCGACCGGCTCTCGGGCGGACAGGCGCAGCGCGTGGCGATCGCGCGGGCGCTGGTGGCGCGGCCCGCCCTCGTGATCGCCGACGAGCCGACGGCGAGCCTCGACCCCGCGGCGGGCGAGGAGGTGATGGCGCTCTTCTCCCGGCTCGTCGCGGCGCGCGGCATCGCGCTCCTCTTCACGAGCCACGACATGGACCACGCCCGGCGCTACTCCGACCGGGTGGTGGCGCTCGCGCGCGGGCGCGTCGCCTTCGACCTGCCGAGCGCCGAGGCCGAGCCTGCCCGCCTCGCGGCGGTCTTCGATGGCTGATCCGGCCCTGCCGCCGCGGCTGCGCGTCTCCGCGCTCGCCTTCGCGCTCTGGGTCGCGGTCGCGGCCGCCATCCTCGCCTCCCTCGGCGAGGTCGCGCCGTCGGTCTCCCGCCTCGCCGAGGGGATCCCGCGGATCCTGAGCCTCGTCGGGCGCATGATGCCGCCCGACACCGAGCCCGCCTTCCTCGCCCGCGTCGGGCTGCGCATCCTCGAGACGTTGCAGATCGCGCTCGTCGGCACCGCGATCGGGGTGCTGCTCAGCCTGCCGCTCGCCTGGGGCGCGGCGCGCGGGCTCTCGCCGCTCGGCCCGGGCACCTGGGCGGTCAAGGCGCTGATCTCGCTCGCCCGCACGGTGCCCGACCTCGTCTGGGCGCTGATCTTCGTCTCGGCGGTCGGGCTCGGCGCGGTGGCGGGCACCCTGACGATCGTGGTCGACACCATCGGCTTCTGCGGGCGCTTCTTCGCCGAGGCGATGGAGGACGCCGAGCGCGAGCCGCAGGAGGCGCTCGCCGCCCACGGCGCGAGCCGGGCCGCGGTGCTGGTGGGCGCCGTGATCCCCGACGCCGCGCCCTCGATGATCAACACGACGCTCTTCGCGCTCGAGAAGGCGGTGCGGAGCTCCGTCGTGCTCGGCCTCGTCGGCGCCGGCGGGATCGGGCAGGAGCTCGCGACCGCCTTCGACCTCTTCCAGTACCGCAAGGCCTCGGCGATCATCCTCGCGATCTTCGTCATCGTGCTCGTCATGGAGCACCTCACCGACCGGCTGCGCGCCCGCCTGCAGTGAGAGGCGCGCGGGCCGCGGCCCGCCGGCAAGACGGTGCTGCGGTCGCAACCCGCCGCGCGCGCGACCGGGGAACGCGCGTGACGCCGGCCGCGGCGGCCCGCGGGCGCGCCCTCAGTAGCTGTACTCGGCGTAGAGGCGGGAGAGATCGCCCTGCCACTCGCCGTGGTAGCGGGCGAGGAGCTCCTCGGCGGGAGTGATCCCTGAGGACGCGATCTCGCGGAGCGCGCTCAGGAAATGGCTCTCGTCGGCGTCGAAGCCGTGGGCGCGGGCGCGCGCCTTGAGCCCGGCCTCGGCGATGTCGAGCAGCTCGAGCGCCACTTGCTGGAGCGGCCGGCCGCGGATCTCGGCCCGGAGCCCCTTCGCCGCGGCGTCGACGCGGAGCGCCTCGCGCTCCTCCGCCGTCCACGCCCGGCAGAGGTCCCACGCCGCGTCGAGCGCGCCCCGGTCGTAGACGAGCCCCACCCAGAAGGCGGGCAGCGCGCAGAGACGCCGCCACGGCCCGCCGTCGGCGCCGCGCATCTCGATGAACTTCTTGATCCGCGCCTCGGGGAAGATCGTGG